>NZ_JACAGG010000009.1:0-84231 GCF_030324375.1 Empedobacter sp. R132-2 | reverse complement strand
GACCTACATTATTGCGTTTTAGAATACGATAAACACTTGATTCTGATATTAAAATATCATGATAACGTTCTAAATACCATTTAATTCGCCAAGTCCCTAATTTATGTTCTTTTCGAAGTTCTAATACTTTATTTACAATTTCTTGCTTGATTTGATTGGGAAATGTACGAGGAGTTGGTTTTTTTCTAAGTAAACCTTCTTCTCCATGTTCATCATATGCCTTTTTCCATTTATAAAATGTACTCTTTTTCACGCCAAAAAATTTATATGCTATAGAGTTATTTCCATATTCTTTGGCATATTTTAGAACTTGTAGTTTTTTACTATAAGTTAAATAAGCTGCTATTTCTTTTGTCTTTTTAATCATCATAAAGCTATATTAGTTTTTTACTAATTTAGTCTACGAGGATATGACGTACCCACATTGGAGGAGCTTCACCGATTGGAATGCCTGCTGAAATCCGAAAAATTGAAAGCTATAACCCTACTTTGCAATTAGGAATAGGTATAAATGCAACAAAGTGGCTCAACGATAAACGTGAATTAGGTGTTCGTGTCGGATTAAACGTAGAAGGTCGTGGAATGAAAACACAAGCGAAAGTAAAGAACTATTACACACAAATACAAAACGATACTGGAGCACAAACCAAAGGCTTTTTTACAGGACATGTCATTACCGAAATGGATAATGCTTATGTCTCTATGCCGGTTCTATTGGTATGGAACGCGTCTACAAAATGGAATTTATATGGCGGATTTTACTTTTCTGCCTTGATTGATAAATCTTTTTCAGGATATATTTACGATGGTGTTTTTAGAGAAGGAAGTCCAATCGGTGAACCTACAACATTTGAAAACACAGCAAAAGGTTTGTACGATTTTTCTGATTATTTAAGTCCTTTTCAATTTGGAAGCCAACTAGGAACTGAATATAAATTAAAGAATCATTTCAGTTTATTTTTTGATGTAACAATGGCTCACAAACAGGTTTTCAAAAAGAATTTCGAAGCCATTTCATTCAAAATGTATAACATATATGGAAATGCAGGATTTGCATATAATTTTTAATTCCTCAAGCATAATATTAAAATAATTCGAACTTACAGGTAACATACATCAAACAAAAGCGTCTATAGAATAGAACACGCTATCAACGTGTTATTCGCTAAAATTGATTTTATTACGTGTACGTTTATGAAAACCGAAATTATACAACCTCATCATCCTGAATTAAAAAATATCGTTCAGTATTTCATCCTTTTCAAATCTAAAAAAGATGAAAAGATTGACTATTCAACTTTCCCTAACACCAATTTGTGTCTTGCCATTTACAAACAGAATAAAATCATTCTCGAACAGAATAAAACAAACAAACATCTTTTTACCTTAAAAGGAAATGCTACATACAAAAGTTATTTATCAGGATTTCACGAATCTAATCTTAATGTAAGCATTGATGCTTCTTTAGATGAAGTTTGCATCATTTTTCATCCAGCTGCGTTACGCTTATTTACAAATATTTCGTACGATGAATTAATTAAAAGTGATGAAGTTTTCGAAATGATTTTCCCAAAATTTGCAACAGATTTTACAGAACAATTATTTGAGGAAAAGAATTCGCTGAAAAGAATTTCAATGCTCGAAAATATACTATTGAAAAGTTTAAATCAAAATCATTTAAATACTAAAACCAAAGAAATCTTATACCTTATTCAACAAACAGATGAATTAAAAGTTAGTCCTTTAGCCAAACAACTTTCGATTAACGAATCGACATTATATCGCCTGTTTATGAATCAAATTGGGCAAAGTCCTAAATCTTTTTTGAAAACAGTTCGATTTAGAAAAGCGCTAGATTCTATTCTTCATTTCGAAAATGAAAAACTTACGCATATCGCTTACCAAAATAATTATACGGATCAATCCCATTTTATCCGCGATTTTAAAGAAATTACGGGGCAATCGCCCAATCAATTAAGAAATAAAACAAACATTCAACAAGAACAATTGGCTTGGATTTATGCGCAACATTAAGCTGCACGATTTTTACAATTTTATCTTTCATCGATACTTTTTCTTTGTTATAAATTAATATAACATATGAAAAATCTTATTTTGATTAGCTGCTATTTGATTGCCTTTAGCTTTTGTTCATCAGTTTTTGGGCAACAATTTTCGATAAAAGGAAAAGTAATCAATCAACATGATAAAGCACTTGAATTTGCTGATATTCTTCTTTTCGAAAATGACAGTTTACTTATCAATCAAGCATATACAGATAGTCTTGGTGTATTTTCTATGAAAATAGATGCTGGAAATTATTCGTTTAAGATAGAACAATTCGGCGTAGAATTTTATTCGGAAGAAATAGAAATCAATCAAGATAAAGACTTAGGACTTATCAAAATTCAAGATGCTACAACTTTAGAAGGCACAACGATTACAGCAAAAAAGAAATTGATTGAACAGAAAGTTGATCGACTTGTTTACAATATCGAAAATTCTATTGCTTCACAAGGAATGTCTGCTTTGGATGCTTTACGTAACACTCCAATGGTGAATGTACTGAATGATAATATTTCTATTGTAGGAAAAGGTAACGTTGCTGTAATGGTGAATGACAGAATGTTGAATTTATCAGGAAGCGAACTTACTAATTATCTACAATCGCTGCGCTCCGATGATATTTCGAAAATTGAAATCATTACAACTCCTCCTTCAAAATATGAAGCACAAGGAAATAGCGGAATTATTAATATTATTTTAAAGAAAAATCCCAATCTTGGCTGGAGCGGGAGTGTAAATTCTTCATATCAACGAAATTCTTACAATGGTTTCAGAACAGGCGGAACGCTTAATTATCAATCAAATAAAATAAGTAGTTCATTAAAAATAAATCAAGGTAATATTAATTATAAATTACAAAATAGTCGAAATCTTATTGGGAAAGAATCCGCAATTTATACAAACGAAGAAAGACATGATAATCCGAAGATTTTTAGCGTTAATTATAACTTAGATGTCAAAATCAATAAAAACCAAAATACAGGATTTATTTACAGTTATAGTAAGTTGAATTATGATATGGATACAAAAGGAATCAGCCGATACCAAACACATTCAGTTATCGATTCTACTTTGTATACCAATCAAAAACAACATTCGACAACACCTACACATACCTTGAATGCTTATTATGACATAAAATTAGATAGTATTGGAAAAAAGCTAAATTTCACGGCAAATTTTCTGAATAATTCACCCAAAAAATTCAATGATTTTAATACGCAAAATGAATTGAATAACAACGAAACTTTAATTCAGAACAATAGTAAAATGAAATATTCGATCTTTTCGATGCAAGCTGATTTTACTTTGCCTTACAAATGGTCGAACATAGAAACTGGAGCAAAATATACATTATTGGATAACAAATCTGATGTGGAATATTATGAATTTGATGGAGCAGATTTTATTTTGAATCCTACTAATAGTAATGTTTTTCAGTACAAAGAAAATAATTATGCAGCTTATGTGAGTTTCCAAAAAGATTTCAATCAAAAATGGTCAGCAAAAGCAGGTTTGCGATACGAATATACTTCGCTAGAAGGTTTTACACCAAATGACGAAAACAGCAGACTGAAAAAGGACTATGGAAAATTATTTCCTACAGCTTATATCAGTTACAAACCAACTACTAATCATTCGTTCAGTATCAATTATTCCAAAAGAATAAATCGTCCCGATTTTCAATCTTTAAATCCATTCCGTTGGTACACGAATCCGTATATGTATTACACAGGAAATCCTAAATTACAACCATCTTTTAATGATAATATCGAACTAAATTATTCGTACAAAGGAAAATTGACTTTTGGACTTTATAATCAATATAGCCAAAATAATTTGTCTAATATTGCACGATTTTCGGATGGAATTTACAGCAATGTAGTAGAAAATAGTTACGATCAAAACAGAACGGGATTCAATATTGGATATTACAACACCTTTTTCAAAATTTGGGAAACTTCAGTTAATGCGAATGCATCTTATACAACCACAAAACCGACTGTTTCTGAACTGGAAAAGTTAAAAGTTTATTCGATGTCGTATTCTTTTTATAATACCATCACATTGAATAAAGACAAAACATGGTTTTTGATGCTAAACTTCTGGCATACGCTTCCATTCACTTATGCGAACATAAAATTGCAAGATCAATTAGAGTTTTCGCCAGGCATTAAAGCTTCGTTTTTCGATAAAAAATTACAAGCAAATTTTGTAATAAATGATGTATTCAAAACGATTAAAAACAAAGGATATTCGTATAACGGCGATTATCGTTCGGAGTTTAATCAATACAATGATTACCGAGGTTTCAAACTTAGTTTAACATACAATTTTGGAAATAATAAAGTGAAAGAAAACAACAAAAAAGTGAATTTCGAGGAACAAAATAGAGCAAATTAAACTTAATTCAACTCTCAAAAATATCAACTTAATTGTTAACCTTTAAATTTCGCCACTATTTATCAAAAAATATAAAAATAGTTATGGTGCATTCCGATGAATATGAGATATTTGTTTGATTTAACACATCAATATAAATTAACAAGAACTAAATTTAATGAAGAAAGCATTAGAAAATTATTCAATTCAATTTATCAAAGAAATTATTCCTGTAACCGTAGGTATTTTGATTGCACTGTTTATTGACAATTGGAACACAAATAGAAAAGACCAAGTGTATATTAATCAAGTTTTTTCAACGATAAAAAGTGAATTGAATGAAACAACGGAAGAAATAAAATACAATATTCCATTGCAAAATTCTTATGTTGATTCGCTTGAATACTATGCTGATAACAAAAGTGTTAACATTTTGGGTGTCACAATGAAATGTAAAGGTGTGTTTATTCCTCAGATTAAAACAAGCGCTTGGAAATCAGTTTCAACTTCCAAAATAGACTTGATAAATTATGATAAAATCACTTCTTTGTCTAATATTGAAGAACAAAAAGACATATTAAAGAACAAAACAGAATTTTTCATGAATTTCTTATACTCCAACTTTTATGAAACAGAAAAGAACAAAAAAGAAACTATCAAAATTTTAATATTAGACATTATTCAAACCGAAAAAACAATTCAACGACAAATTGATTTTTATAATAAGAAGTAAGGTGAAAGATGGATACAACTCGGATACAGAAAAGTAGTATTTTCGATATACACTAATTCATCTTAATCCTAAACTTACTATACAAGAGAGTTTTGATAATTAAAACTCCTATTATAGTTTTTCCATCTTTTATTCAATTTTTCTGATTGTAAATGCGCAGCATTTGGAGTTAAATAATCACAACTTACTTGTGGTCTCAATTCATTATATGATTTAAGACTATTATTAACTTTAATCTTTGTCTGATCAAAACCTAATGAGCTTTCATACAGGTTAAACTCCATTTTAATCATTCCATTAACCCTTTCTGCCATTGCATTTTCATAGGGATCACCTTTTTCGATCATACTTATGAGCAATAAATCTCTGATCTATAATTTCGCATCCAAACATCAATTTCCTAAACCATAAATTCTAGTAACTTCTTTTCTTGGTAAACCACTTTCAACTTTTTCTGTTTTTTTCATACACTTGCAATTTGTGTATAGCTAATTCAGGACAAGTCATATCCTTTAATCCTGAAATGACTCCAGACGAATTCAAATTTTGTTCTTTACTCAAATTAGGTTTTACAACAAAAGATATTACAGAATACAACAACCTTGCAATAAGAACTGTGCAAACAAGAAAAAGTAGATTAAGAAAAACCTTTGACATCTCTTCTGAAGTTGATTTATATAAATGGATTGATGAAATATAAACTTATGAATGACATAGCTCAATCAACCCTATTTACAAGAAGTAAAAATATTTTATGTAAGCAATATCCATAAACTTTAACACATTGATTTTTAAGTATCCATTCTAAAATTGAGACATTTTTCTTAAATTAGTATCTAAACAAATGAAATATGAAAGCCTTATATACTTTATTTACAATCATTTGCTTATCGCAATTTAGCTATGCACAATATTTTACTTTAACATCAAATGGATTTGTTTCATCTAAAGATAAAACTGATTATATCGTAATTGATAAACCAAATACCAAAAAAAATGAGTTATACAGAAATGTATTGTCAGCCTTATCGAGTATGTACAAAGACCCGAAAGAAGTATTGAGTTTAGCCGAAAATGAAAGCATAACAATTAACGGATATGAGCAAGAAGCTTTAACTGTAAAACAAAAAATGAATTATATGCAAATAGGAAAGTCAAAGATAGAATATGACTTATCTTATTCGATTACAATTCTCTTTAAAGATGATAAAATACGAATTAATAGACCTTCTTTTGAAGCAAGAAAGTGGAATTCGAGCATAGGAGATTATTATTATCTTGTATTGAATCCAACAAGCAAAAACAAAAATTCTATCTATAATAAAAAGAATGAAGTCGATTATCCTGACGCAGTAACTGGTTTAGAGAATCATTTTAATAAGTTAATTCAAAAGATTTTAGATAAATCGAATAAAATTAATAATTGGTAAAAATTATAGAACCTCTATAGAAAATAAATTAAAAAAAGCTATTCTTTAAAAATTAAGAAACAGCCCTTACCAATTCTATTCTACGATTTTTTGCTTTATTGGCTTTCGAATCATTCCTGCAATCATTAATCTTATTTTTTAGTTCGGTGTTTAATTCCCTTAAAATAAAAAAGCGAATCAAATGATTCGCTTTCATAAATTAAAAATTGTATGTAAAACTTAGATTAAAAGTTCTTCCACGTCCAGCGTAATAAAACAATTCTGGAACTTTATATGCACTATACAAAACTTGTGATTTTGCACTCCAAATTGTTTGGTAATCGCTATTAAAAATATTCTGAACACCTAAATTAATTTTACCAAAAGGTAATTTGTAAGCAACCATTAAATCTGATGTATTGTATGAATCGATCACATTTTCCAAACCATCTGTGTATTTGAAACTTTGCAAAGTTTGAAATCTAAAATTCCAATTATCAAATCCATAACCTGCATAAGCTGTAAATTTAGAAGGTCCAGAAGTTGAAACATCTTGTTTTTGCCAATCACCATTTTTCTCCACTTCAGATTTGATTAGCAATGTATTTGCTCCAACATAAAATCCTCCGTTCGTATAAGAAACCTCTGCTTCTACGCCAATATTTCTTAATTTTTGATCAACCACTTCTACCCAAAGATTTAGTCCATCACGTTTTAAAGCAATATTTTTGTCGGAATTACTGATAAATCCAGAGATTTGTCCTTTAAATCCATTATTTGTTCTGAAACGATAACCAAGTTCAAATTGTCCTGTTTTCACACCAGAAAGAGGAGAATCTTTTACATTCACACTCGAACTTAAATCCCAATTATTGGTTGCAGAATTAAATTTATAATTTCCATATCCATAAAATTTTGATGGATCAGCTAATGAAACTCCTTGTGAATAAGTTGTCCAAATTTGGCTCAATTCATTAATTTTATATAACAAACCAGCATTTAGCATCGTCATATTATAGCTACTTTTTCCGCCTGGAATATTATCGGCACTGTTTCCATAACCATTAGCGATTTGCAATTGTTGAGTAGAACCAATAAAATCATCTAACTTAATCGAAATATCTTGGTAACGAATTCCTCCTGAAACTTTCAATTGGGGTAAAATATTATATTCAGCTTGCGCATATCCAGCAAAACTTGAAGAATGATTAGTTGGATAACGATCAATCGTTAAAACAGTGTGATTAATCATTCCTCCACTTGATAATGACTTCTGAGAATCAAATACATTTTGTTGACCTTCAAACTTTTCAAAATCAACATCTGCACCGTATGTTAATTTCAATTTTCCCCAATCTTTGACCAAAACAGCTTTTAGACCCGAATAATACGTATCCTGTTGAGAAGCCGACATATAAGGACTTGTCCCAGAAGGCAACGTTAAATTACCTGGGAATGGATAAAATCCTAATTTCTCGACACGAGAAGCAAATTGAACATACACATCTTGCCCTCCTAAAATATTAGTTCCATTATAACTCAATGTTCCCATTATACGCTCTGTTCCTGGATTTTTATCCGTATCAAAACCATCACGCATCTCCAAAACAGAAGCATCTCCTTTGGTTAAAACACTAATGTTTTCACCTAAATATAAACTACGATCTCCACTATATTTGGAACGATAATATTGCACAGATCCATTGATTTGATGATTCGGATTGAATTTATAACCTGCTGTTGCCAACACATCAATAGATTGATTATATTGTAAATCTAATTGCGAAATATCTGCAAATATTTGATCTCCACCTGCATCATAAGCTCCGCCATTTTGTTGAAATGCAACAGCCAAACGTCCCGTAAATTTATCATTTTTGTAACCAATAGATTGAGCAACGCGCCAATCATGATCATCACTTCCTGAAAAACCTGTACGTAAACCAAGTTCTGTTTCGCCACTAATTCCATTTTTTAGTGCTTTTTTCGTCACAATGTTGACAATACCACCTGTCGCATTTCCGCCATAAATTGCGCTTGCACCAGATAAAACCTCAACTCTTTCGATATTAAATGGATCTATTGCATCCAATTGACGACTTATGTTACGGATACTGTTTAAAGAAACTCCATCTATCATCACCAGCATTGAACGTCCACGCATATTTTGACCATAATTTGATCTTCCTTGCGAACCAACATCCATCCCTGGAATCATAATCGCTAAAGCTTCTTTTAATGGAACACCATTTTTAGCTTGTTGTGCAATTTGTTCTTGATTGATCACCCAAACAGTTCCTGCCAAATCAGATATTTTAGTAGGTTTTCTTGAAGCAACTACCACAACATCATTCAAATCTGTGGATATACTATCATTCGTTTGGGCATATGACAGCGAGGCACTCCCCAATAAAATTGTTAAACAGATGATATTTTTTTTCATAGTGTGTTTTTAAATAAATTATATTTGCTGCAAATATAATTTTTATTTATTCTAAATTAATCTTTATTAATGAAAAAATATTTTCTCTTCTTTCACAAATGGTTTGGGTTATTTACAGGTATTATTGTTTGTATTGTGGCAATAACAGGAGCTATATTTTGTTTTCAAGATGAAATAAAAGATGCTCTTTTTGATTATAGAAAAGTCGAGATTGTTCATCAACCATTCATAAAACCAAGTGAAATTATCCATAAAGTACAAGACAAAAATCCTAAACATGTTGTGCTTCGAGTGATGTATATGGATAAAGATCGATCAACGGTTGTGATGACGATGGATGATAAAAAAGAATCTTACTTTGTGTATATTAATCCATATTCAGGGAAAATTTTACATCAAGAAAATATGAAACAAGATTTTTTCTTGGTGATACAATACATTCATATGAATCTTTTATTGGGTGATATCGGAAAAAATATAATTGGTTTTTCAACTGTTATTTTTATCATGATTATGATAAGCGGTTTAATTCTTTGGTGGCCCAAAAAGAGAAAACAAGCTAAAAATGGGTTAACGATAAAATACAAAGCAAAATGGAAACGTATAAATTATGATTTGCATAATGTACTGGGATTTTATGCTTTTAGTATTGCATTTATTGTCGCTTTATCAGGTATTACATTTAGTTTCAAACCTCTTCGCAATTCATATATGCAAATCGTTAATCTTGGAAAATCATTTCCAAATGAAGAAAAAGGATATGTCTATCAGCCTAAAAAAATGTTAGAAGACAATTACACTATTGTTGATTCTGCATATGCTTATAGTTTAAAAAATAGTCCAACAGCTTCTATGTATTGGATTTATTTACCAGTTCCTGATAAAAATCCTTTAGCCGTAAGATCGTATCATAAAAGTTTGCGCTATTACGCGGTTGACGAATATCAATTTGATTCGGAACAATTTCAGGTTTCTCAATTAATGAATGAGAATTTATCAAATGGTAAAAAGTTTGCAAACTCAATGTACGATATCCATACAGGACAAATATTAGGTTTATTTGGTAAAACATTAGCCTTTACTTCTTCAATAATTGTGGCAAGTTTACCTATTACAGGTTTTATAATTTGGCGAAATAAAAAACGGAAGCAGAAAAGAAAATAATTTTATTCAAACAATTGTTGAATAGATTATAAAATTTATTATTTCTATTAATTATATGTAAATTTTCAAACCAAATTATTACGCTAACATCTTAATACATTTTGTAAATTTGTGCTTCAAAAATAAGCGAATATGCAAGGACCAATTGGTGTTTTTGACTCTGGTTATGGAGGATTAACCGTTTTCAAAGAAATACAGAAAAAACTTCCGCAATACGATTATATCTATTTAGGTGATAATGCTCGTTGCCCTTATGGAATTCGCTCGTTTGAGACAGTTTATGAATACACCAAAGAATGCGTTTTTAAATTGTTTGATTTGGGATGCAACTTGGTTATACTTGCTTGCAATACAGCTTCTGCAAAGGCTTTACGAACAATTCAGCAAAATGATTTACCCGAAGGCAAAAGAGTTTTGGGTGTTATACGCCCAACAACAGAATCGATAAATGAATACACAAAGAACAACAAAGTCGGAATTTTAGCTACACAAGGAACTGTTTTGTCCGAATCGTATAAAATTGAGATGAACAAATTTCATTCAACAATTGATGTTTTTCAATTGGCTTGTCCACTTTGGGTTCCTTTGGTTGAGAATAATGAAATTGATAGCAAAGCTGCGCACGATATTGTAGAAAAAGATATTCAACGCTTATTTGATCAATCATCCGAAATCGATACAGTTGTATTGGCTTGTACACATTATCCGCTTCTTCTTCCTGTTATTTCGCAATATGTACCAGAAAATGTAACAATTCTTTCGCAAGGAGAATTGGTCGCGAATAAATTAACTGACTATTTACATCGCCATCCAGAAGTAGAAACACAATGTTCAAAAAATGGACATCTTACATTTTATACGACAGATGATGCGAAAAGTTTTGAAGCAAATACGACAATTTTTTATGGTCAGAAAATTACTGCTTCACATTTAGATGTTTAAAATATTTTTTCAGAAAATATACCAATAAAAAACCGAGCAAAAGCTCGGTTTTTTATTATGCTTTTGGACAAATTATGAAACTGCTTCTACATTCAGAATTTCATATTTTTTTGTACCATCATTTGCTGGCCATTCAATTACATCACCAATTTTATAACCAATTGTTGCTAAACCTTCGTCCATTAAAATAGAATGGCGATTCTTTTTCGGTTTTGCCTTTTCTGGACTAACAAAATTTAATTGATATTCTTGATTTGAATTTAATTCTTTTATTGTTACTTTTTTCCCAACAGTCACAATATTATCCGCCAAATCTCTTCTCAAAATTTGTTCTGCATGACGCAATTCTTTTGTCAAGATATTTTCTTGTTCTGCTGTTACTTTTTTTCTTCTTAAATGGTCTTTAATTAAATCGTATAATCCTGTTGTTAAAATAATATTTGTTGTCATTTTGATAAATTCTTAGTTAAACTTTCAATCATTCGAAGAAGATTCTCTAAGACTCAAATATCAAATGACCGAAAATAAAATTCGCTAAAATTTGATACAAATCTCCTTACAGAAAATTGAAAATAATTGATAATTGAAAAAAAATAGAAGGTTCCCTGTCTCGAGTCGTAACAGGGATTAGTTGATAAACTCTTTCGAGCTTCTTAAGAAAGTATCATCATGCAAATATGCCAACGACAAAAACAACCACGATTGGTTGTTTCTCCTATAGATGTCGATAAAATTTGCCATAAATTAATCCTAAAATGATTAATTCAAAGTTACGATATCTTTCTCAATCTAAAAAATATAAACCTTTTAAGATTATTTCATTAATGTCATTTCAATAAAAAGAAACTTGAATTCAATTTCTGAAAAAACTGATAATCTTCATTTTCAAAATAAATAAAAACTGTCTAATTTTATAAAAATTTTAAGGAATTGAAATCTTACCTTTTCATACTAACTGTTGTTCTAATAACTTGTAGGCCATTGCTACCAGTTATTGACTATTTAGTAAATTATGATAAGATTTCTAACGAATATTGTGTTAATATAGAGCGTCCAGAATTATTGTGTAATGGCGTTTGTTATCTGAAAGAACAGATTTCTAAGACTGTTAATGATGAACAAAATGATGATAATAAAATTCAAGTTTCTTTGCGTGCAATTGATTATTTTATTTATCAACCTACCTTCGAAATTAACACATTTACCTTTATAAAATCTATTGAAAAAATTTCGAGTATCGAATTAGCTTTCGAAACTCAATATCAATTAGATCAACAACTTCAGCCTCCTATTTGATAAATAGCCCTTGTTTATCAAATTATTATCTCATTAACATTTAATCAAGTTGACATTTTATATAAGATTTGTCAAAAGTTTCAATTGTTTATTGATTGCATTGTTCGTGCTTTTAATTGGTTTTCGTTCATTAATTCCTATTACTGTATTCATTAGTACTCAGGAGAAGATTATTGATGAATATTGTATCAATAAAGAGCGACCAGAAATGCAATGTAATGGAAAATGTTATTTATCGAAGCAACTAAAAGAAACGGAACAAGAATCTAATTCGGTTTTAGTAAAGAATATTCGATTTGCAGAAATCTATATACATTTCGAATGCTTAGCTATTCCATTTATTCAAGATTTTATTGTAAAAATAAAACATCGATTCTTTTGGCAATCATCCTATTCTATCGATTGGGTTTTTAAATATCTAAAACCTCCAATTGTTTAATTAATAGAACAAATATCCAGTATTGGAGAACAATAATTGTTTTCCAACAGCATTCTTATTCAAAAAAATTAAACAATTATTACAATGAAAACAATCAAATATTTTTTAAACTTATCATTTATCGCATTACTTACTTTATTTACTTCCTGCAACAACGATGATGATTTCTCTGAAATTAAATCTACCGAAACAGGTAAAATTCAATTAAAGTTTGAAAATGGATTTGATAATTTGGGAGGAATTGTTCTAGATCAAACAACGCAAACCTCATCAAACGGACAAAAACATAAATTAACAACATTAAAATATATCATTTCTAACATCACATTAATTGATGAAAAAGGAAATGAATTTGATTATCATAAAAACGATCCAGACAAAGGCGCTTTTGTTATTAATCAAGATTCTGCTATAGCTAATGTCGTTTATTTAAATTTGGATAATATCCCTCAAAATAAATATACAAAAGTACGTTTCGGACTTGGTGTATCTCAGAAAGCTTATTTATTAGGACAGACTGGGCAAGCTACTTTTTGGGAAAAAGCAAAGAAAAATGGAATGACTTGGGCTTGGGCTGCTGGTTATGTTTTCTTTAAAATAGAAGGTTTTTATGGGAAAACTACTACTGACACTTTCTTCTTAACTCATACTGGAAATATGGGAGATATTAACAAAAATAATGTTCAAGATTTATATAGAGAAGTAACATTAGATTTACCTACATCTGCACGAGTAACTTCTAAAATTAAGCCTTCTATTCATATTATGGCAAATTTGAATACCTATTTAAGTGGTGATCATAAATTGACTTTAGATGAGTCGAACAATAACATTATGGGATCTTCCAACTTTGCACAATTGGTCACAGAAAACATACAAAATATGTTTCGAGTTGATCATGTACATAACGACGAAAAAAATCAATAAAGTTTATAGCGGTGTTTTATAAACACCGCATAATTCTACAAACAATGAATAAAATAATAACAATTATTTTCAGTTTATTTATCTTGTTAAGTTGTAACGATGATGATATTGATTATGGACAGATCGTTGATGAACCTTATCAATTAGAAATTCCTTCTTATTTTCCTAAAATAACATTTGATACAGATAAATATCCGTTAACTAAGAATGGAGTTGAGTTAGGAAAAAAACTATTTTATGAAGGTCGATTATCTAGAAATAATACTATTTCATGTGCTTTTTGCCATATTCAAGAAAATGCCTTTACTCACCGCGGACATCCTGTTAGTCATGGAATTGATGATCGATTAGGAATTCGAAATGCTCCTCCTATTCAAAATTTGGCATTTCTAAATCGATTTATGTGGGATGGCGTTATTCATGATTTAGCTCAACAACCAATTTCTCCTATTACAGCTGAAGAAGAGATGGATACTACTTTTCCCGAAATCATTAAGAAATTATCATCAGATTCTTCTTATCGAAAAATGTTTAAAAATGCTTTCGGAGATGATAAAATCGATGCAAATCGTATTCTCAGCGCATTAGGACAGTTTATGGCTTCAGTTGTATCAAAAGATTCTAAATATGATCAATATTTAAGGAAAGAGACAAATTTAACCGAAACCGAAAAAAAAGGTTTACAACTTTTTCAACAGAAATGTTCAAGCTGTCATAAAGGAACACTTTTTACAGATGAGTCTTTTCGAAATACAGGAATGTATTATAATAAACAATACAAAGATGGAGGTTTATATCGTGTTACATTAGATTCGACTGACTTTATGAAGTTTAGAGTTCCAAGTTTAAGAAATATTGAAATGACCAAACCTTATATGCACGATGGACGATTCTATAGTTTAGAAGCTGTTTTGAATTTTTATTCAGAAGGCATACAAAATGATAAAAATTTGGATTCTCAACTCAAACAAAATAATCGAATTGGAATTCCTATGACAGAAGAAGAAAAAAAGGCAATTATCTCTTTTCTAAATACATTAACTGATTATTCATTTATTAACAACCCTGCTTATGCAGAATTTTAAATCTATCCAAATGAAATTATATATCAATTTATTTTTCGTTATATTATTTATACCTATTTCATTATTTGCTCATACAGATAATGATTCTATTGTAATCTCTCATTTATATGATTTAGAATTAGAATGTGATGCTTGCGGTTGTTCAGCAACTTCAACATCAAATGGAATTGAAAATCTTATAAATTCAAATTTCGTTGGTATTCGTTATCTACATCAATCTTATAAAGCTAAAGAAGATGCTTTTTCTAATAAAAGAACGCAAAAGCAACAATTCAATACCATTCAATTATGGGCAAGAATTCCAATAAATAATAGAATTGACATCAATGCTAGTATTCCTTACCATTTTCATAATAAAGAAGGTAAAAACTCTTCTTCTATTTCTGGTATTGGAGATTTAAATATGATGGGAATAGTTAAAGTCATTCAATCAAATACAAGTTCTAACGAGCTAAAACATGGATTAAGTACTGCAATAGGTTTAAAAATTCCAATCGCAAAATTTAATCAAGCAAATGCTGAAACAACCAATCCAAGTTTTCAATTAGGTACAGGAAGTTGGGATACTCAGTTTGCAATAAATTACCAATTAGCTTTTAAGAATTCGACTTTACAATTAGTAACAGACTACAACTTGAAAGGAGAGAATAAGAAGAAATACAAATTTGGAGATCAATGGAATCAATTAATTCAATTACAACATCTTTTCATTAACAATGAATTAAAAATACTTGGAAAAGTCGGTTTTCAAAACGAACTTTATTATAACAATGAACAATTTGGGGAGACGATTCCAAAATCTAAGGGAAAAGCTCAATTTGCGAAATTAGGATTAGAAGCAGCTGCTCAAAAGTTTAATTTTGGTATAGAATATTTTCAACCCATACTTTCTGATTTAAATTCGGGAGAAATCGAAGTAAAAAACAGAATAGGTTTCTTTTTTAATTACAATTTATTTCAATCTAAAAACAAATAACAATGAAAAAAATAGTAACATTAACATTCTTCATCATCTCTTTTTCAATTTTTGCTCAACAAAAACTAAAAGTAAAAGTTGTAAACGAGAAAGATCCTATTTGTGGAATGAATACCGCGCAATTCTTAACAGATACCGCAATTTATCAAAAGAAAATTTATGGTTTTTGTAGTAAAAGTTGTAAAGTTGAATTCAAAAAAAATCCAAAAAAATACATGAAGAAAAAGTAAGAGTAAGAAAATAATTTGACAGTAGTTGCTTGATAATTCATCTTAGAATCAAGTGCAACTACTGTCATTTTTATTTAAAATTGTTACTGCTTGAGTAGTACTAGCTCTACTTCTACATTCGAATTTGATGTCAACATTTTTAAAATATTTTGAAAAAACATATTATTTCACGAATGGTTTTTGATTCAATTTCCAATCAGCAATTCCTCCACTATAGTTTTCAACATCAAAACCTTTCGATTCCAAAAAACTTTGTGCAATCGTTGCCCGATCTCCAGCTTGACAATGCAAGACAATTTTTTTAGTTGGATCTAATTCATTGTATCTTTTTGGTAAATAACCGACAAAAATATGCTTCGCTCCTTCGATATGACCTTCTTTAAATTCTGTTTCTCCTCTAACATCTAAAATCTGAACCTCTTCATTTCCAATGTAATTTTCCATTGTATCTGCGTCGATTAAAATAGAAGATTGTAAAGAACTTAAATTGTTAAATAAATCTGTTGGTTTAATGTAGCCGTAAATATTATCCAAACCAATTCGCATCAATTTTCGTGTCATTTCTTCTACTTCATCCTCTTCTACAATCAACACAATTGGCTCTTGATAATTTACCATCCACCCCATCCATGTATTGAACGTTTTATTGTTTTGAATATTAAGCGTTCCTGGAATATGCAATTGGGAAAAATCTGTTTTGATACGCGCATCAATCACTTTCATTCCAAAATCTTTTGCTTTTTCAAATTCGATGTACGTTAATTTTGCCCACTTCGGAACTTCGATCAACAAAGGACGTTTTGTTTTATTCAACTTTTTCATCATTGCAAAATAAGGTGGCGCTTCAGGTTGATCTGCCAATAAATAATCAACAAATCCTTTTTCATCCGAATCAAATTGCAACGCCCAATTTCTGATTTTCTCATAACCAACCGTCGTACTTGCTACAGCTCCCAAAGCTTTTCCGCAAGCAGAACCTGCTCCATGTGCTGGCCAAACTTGTAGATAATCTGGTAATGCTTGAAATTTTTTCAACGATTTAAACATCTGCTTTGCTCCTACTTCTTTAGTACCAATTAATCCAGCAGCTTCTTCTAATAAATCTGGACGACCAATATCTCCTACAAAAACAAAATCTCCAGTAAAAATCATAACTGGTTCTTTCGTCGCAGGTTTATCCGTCAACAAAAGACTAATACTTTCTGGCGTGTGACCTGGTGTATGCATCACCTCAAAAATTAGATTTCCAACTTTTATTTTATCCCCATTTTTTAATCCGATATGTTCAAAATCGTATTGCCAATCTTCTCCGCCTTCATCAGACAAATACATCTTCGCACCTGTTACATAAGCTAACTCTTGGCTACCAGAAAGATAATCAGCATGAATATGTGTTTCGGCAATATGCGTAATTTTCAGCTTATTTTCTTCTGCTATTTTTAAGTATGTATCAATATCTCTTTTTGGATCGATTACAATTGCTTCTCCTTTTGCTTGACAACCTACAAGGTAACTTGAATGCGCCAATGACTTTTCAAAAATGTGTTGAAAAAACATATGATAATATTTTTATGGTTTAACCTTTTTTAATTTGTTGAATCAAAGTTAAGTTACTAAAAAACAATCGACAGTAACCAATGTTACAAACCTAAAAATAGAGAGGATAGAGATTTTAAAAATAATTTAAAACCAAAACCAAAGATCAAATGGAAATAAAAATCCAAAGTAATATTCCGTATGATAAGGTTTTAAAACCTGCTTGTTTGATGGATTGTAAGTTAATCAACGAGCCAATCATAAATAAAGCAACAACCATTAATTGTTTCGAAATTCCTTGTAAAATATGATAGACTTTTTCGCCTTGAGGAAAATAAGTAGCGATAAGCATTGTTGTAATAAAACCAATAATGAAATAAGGAAATTTGTAAGAAGAGTTCTCTTTTTTGTTGAAATAACCAATTAATAAAGCGAACGGAAAAATCCATAATGTTCGGCTCAATTTCACAGTAGTTGCAACTTCTAAAGCTTGTTCACCGTATTGTTTGGCTGCACCGACAACAGAACTTGTATCGTGAATTGCAATTGCCGACCACAAACCAAATTGATATTGCGATAACTGAAAATAATGTCCAATAAACGGAAAAATCATTAATGCAATCGCATTCAACACAAACACAACTGACATGGCAATGGTAATTTGATTCGCTTTTGGTTGTAAAACCGAAGAAATTGTAGCAATAGCACTCCCTCCACAAATAGCAGTTCCTGAAGTAATCAGCAGCGATGTATTCTTGTTGATTTTTAATAATCGGTAGAATACAAATCCTAATGTAAAAACACTTAACACAGAAATAAAAGTGAGAAAAAATCCATCTTTACTTACCGAAACTGCCTCGTGAAGATTCAAACCTAACCCTAAACCAATGATTGCAATATTCAATAATTTCTTTGAATATCGTTTTGAGATTTCCCAAAATTCATTCTGAAAAATTAAACCATAACCAATCCCTAAAAGTAACGCCACAGACGACTCTACAAAAGGAAAAAAAGTAAATAGCAATAATCCAAAATAAACTATACGGGCAATCATTTGTTTTATGAAATACAAAAACAAAAGTAATTGACCGTATCAAAATAGATTGTAACATTTGTTACAAATGAGATTATTTTTAGAAAATTTTTCTACTATAAGTTGTTTCAAATAAAAAAAGGAAGCTCAAAAACTGAGCTTCCTTTGTATATATTTTTTAAATAATTTCTTACTTAATCGTGATTTCGTTTCGGTTTAATTGAAGGAAACCTTCTTTTTCTAACGCTTTCAACAAACGAGAAATGACAACACGAGAAGTATTTAGCTCGTAAGCAATTTCTTGGTGTGTTTTTACCACAACTTTGCCTTTATTGATACTTGCGACATCTAACAGATATTTTTTCAAACGTTCGTTCATATCATTAAAAGCTAAATTGTCAATCGCTACCAACATTTCCTCCATTCTATTATTGTAACTATCAAAAATAAAACGTCTCCATGATGGATATTTTGCCAACCATTCGTCCATTTTTACAATCGGAATCATTACCAATTCTCCATCAGTTTCAGCAACAGCACGTATTTTACTTTGTTTATCACCTAAACAACAAGCCATCGTCATGGCACATGTATCACCTTTTTCGAGAAAATACAACAACAATTCTCCTTCATCAAAATCTTCGCGCATAATCTTGATTGCACCACTCAAAAGAATTGGCATTCCCTTGATAAATTGGTTCAAATCAATCATCACATCATTCGCTTTAAAATCTATCAAAGATCCTAATTCATCAATTTCATTCAATAATTCATCTTCAAATTGATACGGATAAGTTGCTTCTATTTTCTCTTTTATCATGTTTAATGTGGGATTTTGTTTCTAATTTTTCCGTAAAGAAAAGTACCGATTAATGCACCTACAATTGTAATTAAAATTGGATAAACTCCTGCGCCTAATAACACAAATATTGGTCCGGGACAAGCACCAACCAATGCCCAACCTAATCCGAAGAAAATTCCTCCGATCAAATAACGAGCTATTGATTTTGTTTTGGGTTGAATCACAATTTTTTCACCATCGATATTTTTTGCTTCTTTCTTTTTCATCCATTGTATTCCAATCAAACCGACAACCAAAGCCGAACCAATAAATCCGTACATGTGGAAAGATTGAAAATTGAACATTTCGAAAATACGAAACCAAGAGGCTGTTTCTGCCTTGTACATGGTTACACCAAAGATAACGCCTAATATGATATAAACTAAACTTCTCATGAGATTAAAAAATTAAAGGAAACAAAACGTGAACCATCAAAAGTCCACCGATAAAAAAGCCGATAACAGCGATAAATGAAGGTAATTGCAAATCACTTAAACCCGAAATCGCATGTCCAGATGTACAACCTCCTGCATAGCGCGTTCCAAAACCAATTAATAATCCACCAACAAATAATAAAGCAATATTTTTTACAGACATCGTTTCGAAAATTTCGGTTGGAGAATATGCTTTTCCTGCACTTTCAAATCCCATTGCATTCAATTTTGCAATTGTAGCTTCTGAAATTTCAGGAATTTGATTATCTGATAAAAAATGTACCGAAACAAAACCTCCTATTATTGCACCAACTAAGAATAATAAATTCCATTTTTGAGATTTCCAATCAAACGAGAAAAAATCACATGATTTTCCTCCTCCCAAAGCAGAACAAATCGTTCTGAAGTTTGATGAAAATCCAAAACTTTTTCCGAAATAAATCAATAAAAGCATTACAATCGCAATTATTGGTCCGCCAATATACCATGGCCAAGGTTGTAAGATAAATTCCATTTTATATTTTTTCTAAAACGTGTACAAAGTTGGTAAATCAAAATTAAAATGAAAGTTACAAATGTTACAGTTTACTTAAGATATATTATTTCAAAAGCAATCCAAGAATTTTATACATTTGATCATTAATGAAAAAAATCAATAAACGAAAAGTTTTTAAACGAATGCTTTACTTCCTATTAAGTTTGATTGTAATTCTTGTAATTGCAACTTTCGCGGTTCTACAAATGAATACTTTTGGTGCTGAAGCAACTGGAAAACGATTGGAACGAATGAAACAATCGAAGTTGTATAAAAATGGACAATTTCAAAATATTCATCACACGCCTGCATTTGCAGAAGGTTTTGATACTAAAAAAGTGATGTGGGACTTTTTCTTTGGTGCGAAAAATCCAAAACTTAATCCTAAAGATTCTATTCCGCATATTCAGACAGATATTATATCAATTGATAAAAATGATAATGTATTTATTTGGTTGGGACATTCGTCTTATTATATTCAATTGGATGGTGTTAATTTCCTTATCGATCCTGTTTTTAGTGATTACGGTTCGCCTTTACCAATTTTCAATAAAGCGTTTAAAGGAGCAAATACGTATCATGCAAAAGATTTTCCAAAGATTGATTATTTGGTTATTTCACACGATCATTACGATCACTTGGATTATGAAACGGTGAAAGAATTACGTTCAAAAGTGGATAAAGTGATCATTCCGCTTGGAGTTGGCGCACATTTCGAGAAGTGGAATTATTCGCCCGATCAATTAATCGAAGAAGAATGGAACACAAGCCTAACTTTAAAAAATAACTTAAAAATAACTTTTACACCAGCTCGTCATTTTTCTGGTCGAAAATTTAAACGAAACACTACACTTTGGACTTCCTATGTGCTGGAAACCTCAACACAAAAAATATTTTTAGGTGGTGACAGCGGTTATGATTTGCATTTCAAAGAAATTGGAGAAAAATATGGTCCGTTTGATTTTGCGATTCTCGAAAATGGTCAATACAACGAAGCATGGAAATATATTCACGCTTTACCAACAGATTTACCTGCAATTATCAACGATTTGAAAGCAAAACATATTATTCCTGTTCATGCTGCAAAATTTGCTTTGGCAAAACATGCTTGGGACGAACCTCTGGAAAAAATTATAGCGAATGGTAAGCAAAATAAGCTCGATATTTTAACTCCAATGATCGGTGAACCACTAAATTTGAACGATTCTGTCTTTCACTTCAAAGAATGGTGGAGGGATTAAAACATTTATTCCCGAATAATATTCGAAATATTTTTCAAACTTTTAAATAATATTCGAAATTATTGACTTATAATAAGTTTATTCTGAATTTTCTTCAGAAAACCATTTGTATTCCGTAATTTTGGCAACTGAAATTTAACTTTAAACAAAAAAATAAACAAAATGGAACTGAATAGAGAACGTCTATTGGAATTGGTGCAAAAATATGGTGCGCCGCTGTATGTGTATGATGCGAACAAAATCAAATCGCAATATGAAAAGATGACAAATGCATTTTCTACAGTCAAACGTTTAAAGTTAAATTATGCATGTAAGGCGAACACGAATCTTAATCTTTTAAAGTATTTCAAATCACTTGGTTCAGGATTGGATACAGTTTCTATTCAAGAAGTAGAATTGGGATTAATGGCGGGTTTCAAGCCTAAAGAAATCATTTATACACCAAATGGTGTTTCGTATGCTGAAATTAAAAAAGCAATTGATTTAGGTGTTCGCATCAATATCGATAACCTTTCTGTTTTAGAAACATTTGGTCAAGATTTTCCTAAATATCCAGTTTGTGTGCGTATTAATCCACATATTATGGCAGGTGGAAATGCAAATATTTCGGTTGGACATATTGATTCAAAATTCGGAATTTCTATTCACCAATTACCACATATCAAACGTGTTGTAGAAAATACAGGTTTACATTTGGATGGTGTTCACATGCATACAGGTTCTGATATTTTAGATATTGATGTTTTCTTACAAGGTGCTGAAATTTTATTTGAAGTTGCAGCAGAATTCAAGAATTTATCTTACATCGATTTTGGATCAGGATTTAAAGTTCCTTACTATCCAGGCGCAGACGAAACAGATATTGAATATTTAGGAGAACGTTTATCAGCTCGTTTCAACGAGTTCGAAAAAGCGTACGGAAAACCTTTGACATTAATGTTCGAGCCAGGAAAATATATGGTTTCTGAAGCAGGATCTTTCTTAGCAACTGTAAATGTTGTGAAACAAACAACTTCTACTGTTTTTGCTGGAATTGATACAGGTTTCAACCATTTAATTCGTCCGATGTTTTATAGTGCTCATCACGAAATTGAAAATATTTCGAATCCAGAAGGTCGTAGCCGTTATTACACAGTTGTGGGATATATTTGTGAAACAGATACGTTTGGATCGAATCGTAAAATAAATGAAATTAGCGAAGGAGATGTGTTGTGTTTCCACAATGCTGGAGCATATTGTTTCTCGATGGCTTCGAACTACAATTCGCGTTTCAAACCTGCGGAGGTCTTGTTAATTGACGATAAGGATTATTTAATTCGTCGTCGCGAAACAATTCAAGATTTAATCGCAACAACAGAGGATATAAAATTCTAAGCTCAGAATTTTTATATATTTTTATAGTATTTTAAAGCTCAATCTAAGGATTGGGCTTTTTTCTATTTACTTAATTTTAATGGTTTACTTAGAAACATTTCATGAATAACACTTCTAATTAGATTTTCTCTATTCGTCATTGTGTCATCATATTTATATTCAATTCTTTCTTCAATAGGTTTTAAAGGAGAAATACTTGTTGGCTGATTAATATAATTCTTCACATTATCCAAAATCAATTCATTATTCTTTTCAAGCGATAAATCTTGCGAATACTTAAAATCAAAATAGCCAGATTGTTGAGTAAAATTCATCAACAATTTATTTTTTAAATTATCATTCTGAGCAACTTCTTGCGCAAAAAGAGCAATTGGAAAAAGAAAGAATAAAAGTGGTTTCATTTTCGATCATTTACTTTTTTTAAGTTATAAAAATATTTTCAAGATTTAATCTATTCAATTTTAAAAACTTTACAATGACATTCGTCTTATGCAATTCAAGATGAATTAAATACTTTTGTCTAAAAGTTATAAAATGGAAGAAAAAAAAGACAAACGAAGTACCTCTCAAAAATTAATAGACGATGCTTTCTTCCTATTTTTGATGATTCTTGGAGCTTTTTGTGTGTTAATAATTCTTGTTGTGGTCTAATAAATGAAACTGTTTGATACATATTTTAGTTTCTATATTCTGAGTTGGATTTTTATCAAACTTACCCGAATTTATTCCATAGAAATTGAGTATCTCAACCATTATTTAACTGATATTTTTGCGGTACCTGCTATGACGCACTTAGGAAGTTATATCATTTCGAAGATTAAATACAACAATCAAGTTTACATTTATCCAACAAGTTATTTAATTATAACAGCTTGCGTTTTGAGTCTTTTATTAGAAGTAATTATGCCAAAATTTTCTTCTAATTACACAGCAGATATATTAGATGTTGTCTGTTATTTTGTTGGAATTCTTTTTTACTTAAAATTCCATAAACCACATGTATTAGAGTTTAAGAATAAGATTATTGAATATTAAATTTCTTTAAGAATTTATAAATTTCTTGATTTGCTCCATAGATTACCAATACATCATCTTTTGTAATTACTGTATTTGATGTAGGAAAACCTTGTACTTCTGGAACAATTTTATATTGACCTAAAAAACTAGCTTCTTCTTTGTTTTTAATAATTGTCATTACCAAAATATTATGTTGCTTTTTGAATTGGATTTCATCAAATGTTTTTCCAACCAATTCATTTGGTGTTACAACCTCTATAATGCTAAACTCTTTATTTAATTCAAAAGAATCTACAACTCCTTTCACATTTAGTTTTTTTGTCCAACGTTCTGCAGATTCAGCTTCGGGTCGAATAATTTCTGTAACTCCAATTGCTTGCAAAACATTTTCGTGTAAAGAATTGATAGAACGACTAATCAAACGTTTTACATTTTTATTTTTAAAAATAGCAGTAGCCATAATATTGGCACCTTCATTTTCCCCAATACTTACAATTACAATATCTGTATTATTTAGTGGTAATTTATTAATTGATAATTCATCTGTTGCATCTAAACAAATGGTATAGGATAACTTATCTTTCAAAGCTTCAACACGTTGAATATTATTGTCAACACCGATAATTTCGTGACCAAGCTTTACCATTTTCTTACCAAGCGCCGCGCCGAAATTTCCTAAACCTATAATTATTATTTTCATAATTTTCTTTTAAATTAAAATATCATCTGATGGATAACGATAATTAGATGAAACAGTTTTCTTGAAAAAAGCCATCAAAATTGTAATCATCGAAACACGACCAATAAACATCATTGTAATGACAACAATTTTACTTGGATCGGATAATGTTGGTGTTAAATTTAAAGATAAACCAACTGTTGAATATGCCGAAAAAGCTTCGAATGCAACATCAATGAGATGCAAATGATTATCAAATTTAGTAATCAAAAATATTCCTGTTCCAATCACTAAAAAAGATAATGTCATCGTTGCAAAAGCTTTCTGTACATTAATCGGGTTTAATTCTCTTTTATAAATTTCAATCTTATTTTTTCCGCGTGCAATATTAATAAAATTAAGAATTGCAATGGCAAAAGTACTCGTTTTGATTCCTCCTCCTGTCGAAGCTGGCGAAGCTCCAATCCACATCAATAAAATAACTAAAAGGATAGATGAGAACTGTAAATGAGAAAAATCGATATTATTAAAACCTGCTGTACGAGGCGTCATTGCAACAAATAAAGCCGAAATAAATTTACCAAAACCATGATGTTGACCTAATGTCAAATAATATTCTTCGAAGAATAAAATGATCGTAGAAATAATTAATATGACTAATGAAGTTATTAAATTTACTTTAGAACTTAACGAAAACACCCAATTTTTACGATTATTCTTGTTGTGAATAATTTTTGAGATTAATTTTCGAATTAAATAATCCACATAACGCAAAATATTAATCAAAATAGGAAAGCCTATTCCTCCTAAAAAAATCAAAGTGATTAGAACTGACTGAAAACCATAATTGTGTACAAATCCTTTGTTCATCAAACCATTAGGCAAAGTCGAAAAACCAGCGTTACAAAAAGCCGAAACCGAATGAAAAATACTGAAAAATAATTTGTCTACAATACTAATATTATATGGTGCAATCGAAATATAAATTAAAGCCGCACCTACTAATTCGATTCCAAAAGTTAAATAAATAATCTTTTTTACAAACGAAAAAACTTCACTCAAAGAGTCATTATTTGCAATACTTCCCAAGGCAATTTGATTCTCATAAGAGCTGTTTCCTTTGAAAAAATAAGCAATATATCCGGCAAAAGTCAAAATTCCTAAACCTCCTGCTTGAATGAGTAACATCAAAATAAAATGACCAACTGGCGTGTACGTGACATAGGTATCAACAGACGTTAAACCCGTTACACAAACGGCGCTTGTAGACGTGAACAATGCATCTAAAAAAGAAATTGGATGATAAGTTGCTTTTGGTAACATCAATAAACACGCTCCGCCAAAAACTAAAATCAAAAAACTGAAAATAAATAGTTGCGGCGGCGTAATAACTGATCGTTTGAATGTAAAATTAGGCGTAGCAATTTCTCGAATTAATTTTAGTACAATCGCAAATTGCAAATATTTACTAACAAAAAACCAACTATAATCGGTGACTTGAATTTTAATACAATAAAGAATAAACAAAATACTTAAAATATCAAAAATGATGACTCGCGGAATAATTTTTTCTTTAAAGTAGATATATTTGAGAATAGTTCTCAGAATTCCGATTGACAAAAGTATTATAAAAAATATATTGATATAAAGTTTATAAACAACGGGAAATCCAAATCCAAACATCACTAACAACGCAATAATTGCGAGGATGTAAGAAATTGAAAGTAGTACATTAAAAAACTTGTTATTGACTAAAAATCGAAACATAGTTTTACTTCATTTAATAAAAAACAAATTTATAATTATGTTTACTTTTTACAAGTTTTTCATTATTTTTTTACTCTGTTTTAAAAATTTTCATTCTGCCAACCATAAAAACCATAATCAATCCAAAGCAAGCAAATAAGGCATAAGAGTATCTCAAATCAAAAGCTTCTGCAATATATCCGATCAATGGAGGTCCCATCAAAAATCCTAAAAAAGATATACTCGAAACCATTGCCAATGCAACACCTGGGTTAACATTTTTGTTTTTTCCTGCTACACTATAAACCGTTGGCACATTACACGCAACGCCCAATCCAACCATCATAAATGCAATTGTACACACAATAAATTGAGGAAAAAATACCGAAAGCATCAAACCAGAAAACATCAAAATTCCACTAATTTGCATGATGCGTTGTTTTCCGTATTTGCTGATAAAATAATCTCCAACAAAACGTCCTGTTGCCATCATCACCATAAACGATGCGTAACCAACGACAACCAAATTTTGCGGTGCTTTTACAATATCTTGGAAATAAACACCACTCCAATCGAACATAGCTCCTTCTGTTGCCATGCTCAAAAATCCAATAATTCCCAATTGAACCAAAACTGTATCTGGTTTAGAGAAAATAGATTTCTTTTCCTTTGCTGGAGCTGGCGTAGAATCGACTAAATATTTTTTATTAATGAACCAACTCAAAATGATTAGGCCATAAATAATCACAAAATGATAAAATGTATTCACATGCAAATTCATCATCAATAATCCAATCAAAGCACCAGTAAAACCCGCAATACTCCACGCTCCATGAAAAGATGACATAATCGATTTTCCATATATTTTCTCAACCTCAACGCCTTGCGTATTCACCGAAATATTGCACATGTTTCCGATTACTCCAAAGAAAAATAAGACAGCACCTAATTGATAAAAATTTTGAGCCAAACCAATACAACAAAGGATCAAAGGATAAATTAAAACAACTATTCGTAAGACATTTTTGCTTCCAAATTTCGCTACTAATTTTCCGGAAAGTGCCATTGTACACAATTGACCAATCGGCATTATCAACAACAAAGTTCCTAATTGTCCTTCTGAAATTCCTAAATCTGATTTGATTGTCGGAATACGACTTGCCCATGAAGAAAAGGCTAAACCTTGCGAAAAAAAGAAAAGCGAAACAGCTAAACGAATGCGATTTTTTTGAGTTGATGATAATTCTGTTGATGAATGCATGGCTAAAAAATGATTTGCAAAGTTAAGCTACTCTCCCGAAATTATAAACTCAAATGCAAAATAGGATAAGCTTTTCCTTCACCATCTTTTTCAGAACGAGAAATAACCTTAAAACCTTGACTTAAATAAAAATCAATTGCTTGCTGATTTTGTTCATTCACATCGACAGATTTTACATGCAATTCTTGAATAGAAAAATCCAACAACGCCTTCCCTACTCCTTTTCGTCGAAAATCATTGTGAATAAATAACATTTCGAGATTTTGTTCTGCGACACCGACAAATCCTACCAATTGATTTTCTATCTCGTAACCAAACAAAGTTACATGCGGAAAATAATTTGGTAAATTTTCTTTATAATATTCGAAATCTTCTTTTGCTAAAAAATCGTGTGTGTTTAGTACTGCACTTTCCCAAATCTCTCTCAATCTCGGAAAATCTACTTCTTCAATTCTTCTAATCATGACTAAAATTAATTACAACAAAGATATAAACGACTCTTTTCAAAAAAAACAATAAAAATATTCTATTGAGAATCATTTTGTTAAAAATTATTTTAAAAATAATTGTTTTTAGAATTTGGTAATTCAAAAAAGCGTTCTATATTTGCACTCGCAATACCGCAGTAGACTGCGTTATTGGAGAGTTGGCAGAGTGGTCGAATGCGGCAGTCTTGAAAACTGTTGAGGGTCACACCTCCGGGGGTTCGAATCCCTCACTCTCCGCTAAGAAAACCCAATAGAGTAATCTGTTGGGTTTTTTGTTTTTCTGAAGTTGTTGAAAATTTCATTTTCATAAAACTGAAAGGAAAAACAAAAAATAATAGAAGCGAAGTATCTAGAGTTTTCTTAGAATTACTTTCTTTTCTAGGGAATATGAAATAATCACTCTATCTCCGCTGACAAACCCAAATAGAGTAATCTGTTAGGTTTTGGTTTTTTTACGGTTTATGGTTAACCTTGTACGTTTTTTGTTATTAATACACGAATTCACTTATATCAACAAATTTCAAGAAACACATACAATTTTCAGACTAGCTTCAACCCATTTAAACGAGCGTATAAAAGATTTGTGAGCGATAGCGAGTCATTTATATTTTTAAGGAGTAAAATGAAGATTGAACGTTGAAAATCGCAGTCTTGTAATGCTTTGCATTCATGAATACCTTAAAAATAATAATAAATCATATGAATAACTTTTGGTTCCTTTTGTGTTAAAACTTCCCTGATGGGCACATGAATTCAAATGAATACAATAATAAGTCATCAATAAAAAGAACGTAATAAAGAACTATTAATTATTTTCTTATTATCCTAAATTATGTTCAGATCCTATTTCTTAAACCAAAATACATAATACATAATACATTTTACAACTTAACATCGATATACGAACACCGAACAAACCATACGGAACGGATACACAATGGATACAGAATGGATACAGCGCGGATACACAACCGATACAGAAAAGTGTCATTTTGGATATACACCGATACAGGATTTTAACACTTTTTAACACTTAATTTCTCTAACCACAATAGAAACATAGGTTTTATTAAGCTTTGCGCTCTACGCTTAATGTTTTACGGATTTTGTCATTCTGGGCTTGTTTCAGAATCGCATTCAATATGTCATTTCGAGGTATCGAGAAATCTTTCTATCACTTTTTTATTCATAGCTTATCTATTTTAATTATCGGTATTCATATGCCTTACAGGGAAGAGAGCAAAAAAGTAATCAATACTTCGGCAGGCTCAGCACAAGCAAGTCAAGGCCGTAAACCTCTCTACTAAAAATATTTTCATTTCACTAAAGATCTAAAAAAACCCTACGGCCTAAAATCTTTTTAACGTTGCACTCAAACATTTTCTTAACGTGAGAGTTTTAATGCTGGTTTTCATCCTTTTCAATATTCAAATTCACTTTTAAACAACAGATTTTGTCATTCTGAACTCGTTTCAGAATCTCTTCCTTAGTCCTAAGCTCAAATACTTTGTACATAATACAACTCTAAAATCTCACTTCTCAAATCTCAAATCTCATATCTCATATCTAACATCTACATTTTACATAATACATAATACATAATACATTTCACAAATCTAAAATCTCAATTCTCACATCTAAAATCAATCATTCCCCTTCATCATCCACCAATTTTGTTCACAGCTCGTCAGGTTTCAATTACTTAAAGCTATTCAGTCTACATTCGAATTGTTGCTGAACCAAGTCAAATAAAGTTTAATTTAAAATCTATTAAAAATGGGAAAAATTACAGATTCTCTATTGTCTGGTACGCGAGGTCGTACTGGACGAATTGTTGTTTCGAATATCGAAGGGCATGAAATATCTCGTATGCGACCACGAAAATCAAATCGTATACCAACGCCAAAACAACAAGTTATAAAAGACAGATTCAATTTTGCTGTACAATTTATACAAGGGTATAAAGCATTGGCTAAAACCTATTACGGAAAAAGGTCTGGACTAAAATCATCTTACAATCAAGCGATGGCAAATTTATTACAAGCCATTTCATGTGATATGGATACGTTAACTTTTTCTATTCAGTACAACAACATTCAATTCACAAAAGGTAATTTACTTGAACCACAACCTGTAAATATTACAGCAGACGATCCACTATCGGCAACGATTACATGGACCAATAATGCAACAGAACTTGTAGATCAAAATGACACCTTAGTTATATTGTATGCAGAAGATGGTAATACAAAAGCACAATCAACGGTTGTACAAACAACCGTAAAACGCTCCGAAGAATCCTATGTACTACAATTTTTACCAAAATATCAAGGAACAGATATACATGTATGGATGAGTTTTTTATCCGTCATAAAACAAGACGCTGCACCGTCTGTTTATTTAGGTCAAATCACTGTACCTTAATCACTTCCCCTCTGCTTTTTGGAGGGGATTTTTTGTTTTCATTATAATTTATTGTATATTAGACAAATACATCTTTACTACAAGCATTTTCAATTTTAATTTTTAAGCGTATGAAAATTGAAGTATATGAAGAATATATCAAGTACCTGAACTTTTTTATTCATCGATATGGAGATGTAATCAAAAAAATTGAACCACAAGTCGAGGCAAAACAAGATATCCTAAACAAACAGTATATGCAAATGATAGAATATGCATTTGGTTTTATTCAAAAAATCAATTTGTTTGCGATTCAAGATTATCAATCACAACTGTTGTTTATTCCGCAATTAATCTTTTACTTCAATGATGTCTGCGAATGTCCTGGTCCCCCAACCCTATCCATAGATTTTAATGTTGACATAAAAGCAATTTGCGAACTATTAAAAATCAATACACAAATCACTTATAATCAAAACCAATATTTTCCTTTTCTTATTGATATTTCAGGTTTATCAGACGGTTACCATCATCTTGCAGGTTTTATCCACCGACACAAACAAAATGAATTTACTTATTACTGTGTTTCGATCCAAGTCAAAAGCCAAGAATTAAAAGGCCATTGGAAAAAGTTTTATCATATTCCCATTCAAAAACTCAAATTAATTTACAAAGAATGCCTGCAAAAAAACCAAACACTTTATGCTTTTACAGCAGATACGGAATTTACTTACTATGAAATTCAAAAAGGATTCAACTACTATTTCAACTGCTCCTTTACGGAATACGAACAAAAATTAAAAATGTTGAAAGCAGCTGCGAATAATTGGATGATTAATGCTTCCCAATACACTACACATTCAAAATTTACAACTCAAAAACCATTAGACACATCCATCAACAAACGATACGACGAACCTTTATAACCAAATTGTAATGCTATGATCAATTATCAAAAACTTTTATTTCACCTGGAACAACAGGGACGTAAACATATTCACCCAAATTACACTTTTCAAAAAGAGGATTTCCCATATATTGTCCGTTTAGCTGCTTATTTCCTAAACGACGAAGAAAAATGCAAGGAGTTAGCAATAGACCTAGACAAAGGAATTTTACTAACTGGACCAATCGGAATCGGAAAAACAACTTGGTTCCGTTTAATGCAACGCATTATGGTCAAAAAACAAAAATTCTTTTACACTACATGTAGAGACGTATCATTCGAATTCATCAAAGAAGGCTACAACACCATCGACAAATACAGCAGAGGAATCCCGTTGGATTTCCCAATGAAAAACATTTGCTTCGATGATCTAGGAACAGAAAACAACATCAAATATTTCGGGAACGAATGCAACGTCATGGCCGAGATTATTCTTTCTCGCTACGACCTATTCATGAACCTCAACATCAAAACCCACATCACAACTAATCTATCTGCTTCCGAAATCGAAAAGTATTACACCGAACGTGTACGCTCTCGCCTTCGTCAGATGATGAATGTACTTTCTGTTCCTGCGGATAGGAAGGATAAGAGAAGTTAAATACAATATGATCTTTTCAATAAATTATTATATTCGTGTAAAGTATTTGTATTATGAAAACTTTCATTTTAGATATCATTTCAAAAATAACTTCATATTCTAAAGAGTTAGATGATAAATCTTTGATTATAAATAAAAAATGGATATTAGTAGATGAATCAGACGAAAAATCCTCGTTTATTTTTAGAGAAAATAATCAATTATTAATATCTGAAAATGGAATTATTCAAAAATCAAGTTGGGATTATATAACAAATGATTTGGTTTCATTAGAAATTAAGAATATAAACTACCTTTTTACACCTTCATTTTTAGATGAAAACCTGTTTATTTTAAAATTAGATGGAAGAAATGAATATGTAGTATTCATTAATGAAAATAAAGTTCAGGGAATTATTAATTCTCTTCAACAAATTAATGATTTTATTGATTATAAATACATTAAAAATAATACTAGTGAAAAATCCTTTAAGAATGAAAATATTGTACGTCCAGATTTTTATTTAAATACTATTAATACGTTAGATGGAATTCAGTTAAATATAAAAACGAAATTATCTATAGGATATACTATAGGTGATAAAGTTTTTATTAATGATAAACCAGCTCCAACAGGTAAATATAAATTAGGATGGTTAGATTATTTATACGTAAAAGATGGTGAAATTTCTAGTTTATAAATTATTTTAATCATCTTCAACTCCCCAGTTGAGTTTTTTTATTTAATACTTTCCTAATCTCTGCAATTTTATTGCACACTTATATCTTTACTTTGCCGTTCGAAGCAATTTTTATTTTATTAAATTTACAACTATTCATATTCGTTTATGGCTGTCAACAAAAACGCATTAATCAGATACAAAACATTAGACAAATGTTTTAGCAATCAATTTCGTAACTATTATATCGATGATTTAATCAATGAATGTTCTATTGTTTTAAAAGAACTTTATGGAGAAGATACATCTGTTTCTCGTCGTCAAATTTTATATGATATGGAGTTTATGGAAAGCGATGCAGGATATGAAGCACCTATCATTGGAATAAAAGACGGCCGTAAAAAATTTTACCGTTATGAAGATCCTAATTTTACAATTCAAAATAAACCATTAAACCAAGAAGAACAACTAGCCTTAGAAAATACGTTAGAATTACTTTCTCGTATGAAAGGGATTCCTGGGATTGATGCAATAGAAAATATTGAAGCTAAATTAAATGAAGTGAAAGATAACAAAGGGAATCAAAAATTAATTTCATTCGAGGAAAGCGAATTTTTGATAGGATTAGAACATCTAACACCCTTATATAATTTCATCAAAAACAACCAAACAATCAAAATAGTTTATCAATCATTTAAAACAGAAAATGAACAAGAATTCTGTATTTCACCTTATCACTTAAAACAATTCAACAAACGTTGGTTTTTATTTGGGTGGAACCATAAGGATCAATACCTTCAAAATTTGGCATTAGATCGAATTCAAGGGATCGAAATTAATAAGGAAACTTACATTCCAACAGAAGTGGATTTTGATGAGTATTTTGAGGATATCATTGGGGTTACAAATAATTTAGATACAGAACTTACTGAGGTTAAAATCCAACTAACAGATCATATCATCCCCTACATCAAATCAAAACCGATTCATGGTTCTCAAAAAATAGCAGAGAATAGATTACAAATTAAAGTTAAGTTAAATTACGAATTAGAATCTTTAATCCTTTCGTATGGCGAAAATATGAAAGTAATAGAACCAATCGAATTAGTTCAAAATTTAAAAACTAGAATCGATCAATTAAAAGAATTGTACTAGTGCAAGTATGTTGCATAAGTTGTTTATACGTTTGCATTGTCAATCACAATATACAATTATGAGAAACCTTACATTATATACAGCAGATACAAAATTCGATTTTGGGAAATATAAAGGAACTAATTTATATGAAGTTTTAAATACTAACCCACTTTATATTAAATGGTGTATAGAAAATATCGAATGTTTTTTTACAGAAGACGATTTGTTAAAAGAAGTTCTTAAATCCAATAACCGTTTAACAATTATAATTGATGATGAATCCAAAGAAATACAATTGGTCGATTCATCATTAAAAACATTAGAAATAAACAACAGTAAGATTATAAAATATAAAACGTTACAAGACTCATATGATGAATATTATACGTATAGTAATGATTACTATGACGATTGGGCACAAGATATGAGTAATAATTGGTTAGCTTATGCAGCAGGAACAGATGATCCAGAAACGATGAATGATGTCTATTGGAATTTAGATTAAAACAATCAAGAGAAATAGCATTAAATTTATAATAATACTTAAACAGGAAAGATGAACAATTATATTAAAGTAAAAAACTTTAAAAAGTATATAGAAACGCCGGAAATTGCTTTAGATGAATTAAATTATTTTGTAGGAACGAATAGTTCTGGGAAATCAACTTTAGTAAAGGCTTACATGTTGATCACAAAATTTATTCTATCTGATAAGTTATATGAAATTGAATTTACTTCTGATTATTATAAGGATTTGAATATTAATGATTTTGAAAGGCAGAAGTGTAAATTTTCATCAAATTCTGATAAAATTGTAATTGAATTAGGATATAATAATTTAATCTTCAATTTAGAATTAATTTCTCATGAACGCTCAAATTATGCTACAGTTTCAAACTATTCGGTTTATGATTCAGTGAATGATATTGTTTACGAATTCAAATACAATCCTGGTAGAACTACTAAAGAACTTCATTCTGTAAATTTCGAAACTAATGAACCAATTTATGAAGATCAATTAAATGAATATACATTTCAAGGGATTTTAATGAATAATGATAAGTATATTAATGATATTATTAAACTTATTGAATTTAAGATCAATGAAACTGAAGATGTTGATAAATTAAATAGGTTAAATGAACACCTTAGAACCTTAGAAAATTCTCAAGAGTATGTAGACATAAAATTAAAGTCCTCTTCTGGATTTATAACTTATGATAGTTTTAAAAAATGTGCTCGTGAGGTTCTTTTCTCTGGTAATTTATTAGATAATGATTATAATTCTTGGAATTTAACAAGCATTATTCGTTATTATAGAATATTAAATTTAAATAACAAAAGAATTAATGATCGAGATAATGAATTTGAAGTAGTATTTTCATTAGATTCTTTTAATGATATGATTTTATTCAAAGTACCAAATGGCTTAGATCTTTCAATAAAATTGTCAGAAATATTTAAGAAAATTAATTCTTTGAATTCAATTTACTTGCCACTAAATTTCAGAAAATACTCGAACCTTAATTCCATAATTGATAAAACGAATGATTTAGCTCAGTTGGTTCATAATTTCACAAATTCAAATATATTTAAAAAAGGGAAATCAAATGAATTTATTAAATATTGGATTGGGAAAGAACAATTTAACATAGGAAATGATTTTGAAATTAACTTTTATGGTGGTGAGGCTTATGAAATTTTAATTCATGAAAATGGAGTAAAAATACCTTTAGTAGATAAGGGAACAGGAAATATTCAAATTTTTAAAATTTTAATTATAGTAGCTACTTACTTAGGTCAAAGTAAAAAAATGACTTTAATTCTTGAAGAGCCTGAGTTAAATTTACATCCTTCATTACAATCTAAACTTGCTGATTTATTTTCTTACATCAATAATGAGCTAGGTTTTAAGATAATTGTGGAAACCCATTCAGAATATTTAATTCGTCGTTTACAGGTACTTTCAATTCATGAAAAATTAGATAAATCAAAATTAAGTCTAACTTATTTTCCTACAGAAATAAATGAGGATCCCTATCTATTAAAAATTAGAGATGATGGTTCACTTGATAAAAATTTTGGATCAGGTTTCTTAGATGAAGCAGGTAATCATATGCTTGAGCTGATGAAATTTAATATGACAAGTAAGAATTAATATGATTGTTGTTTTAAACTATCATCATTTAAAAGAATTGTATTTTAATAAAAATATTCATTTTGAATGGATTAATATATTGAACCGTCCGGATGTTGAAATACAATTAGTTGTTACTGATGAAGAAAGGGAATATTTATTTGACTCAAGTTCTAATATTTATAAATTCATGTTTTTGTTTAATAACGGAAGTTTCTTCAAAATTTTTAATAAAAAGCTTGATTTCGATAAAAATCCTAATTATATATTTTTTGATTCTCATTTAAACGAATTAAAAACAGGCAGTTTACTAGTAAATCAAAATACCTTTGAAAATCCTTTCAAACTTCAATATTTTAAAACATTGATCAAAGGAAAGACATCTAATAATTGGAAAACAATTTTTAATCAAAGAAATTTAGAAAGTAATGCTTTGATCCTAAACGATCCTTATATTTTTCATACCAAAGAAGATGAAAAGAATTACGAAATAAGAGATAGGAATATAATTAATCTAATTGATACAATTTTACCCGATAATATTGATATTCCTTATCAAATCTTTATAAATACTTCTATTATTATGGATACAATAGATGAAAATAGAGGACCAAGAAATAAGAAGTATTATGATCAATTCATATTAGATTTAATTGATAGAATTGAGAATTTAAGAGCATACAAAATAGTCGTAGAAATAGTAATTGGAAGAGCGATACATAAAAGGAAGTTGTACACAAATTTCCTTAATGTTACAACGGATAAAGGCTTTAAAATTTTTGATAATACAGATTCAAAAGTTTTAGAACATAATGATATTTTAATTGAAACGATGTTTACACGTAATAATCAATCTCAAGGCGATACCCAATACGATGAAATGAAGAATAGAATGTATGAATTAAAATACTCAATAAATAAATCATTAGAATTTATTAATTCAAAAGATTACAATACTTCAAATAGTTTTTATTATTCGAATTTAAAGCAAGAAGGACAAATAGAAATAAAGAATAGATTATATCATGCAACATAATAAACAAATATTAACACTAGGTACAACATATTATTTAGATACTAAAACGATTAGTTATATTAGGGAAGATAATAATACAAGTAGATACTCAAAATTTTATGGTGTACATCTTGTTTTTGATGAATTTCCAGAAGTTAAAATTTTTTCTAAACTGGAAGATTTGTTAGAAGATGCTGATAATAGAGATAATTATTTTTGTTTTTATAAGGCAGAAGATAACGGTATATATATTTTAGATATTAGAGATTCTGAAAATGTTTTTGGAGGAATGCATATTCATTCAAAATCTATGGATTGGAAATTATATATTAATAATTCTAAAAATATCGTTGTAAAATATAGAGAAAAAGATTTGTTGACAGATCATTTTTCATTTTTACCTAATCAAGAATTATTTATTCAACTAAGTATTCTTTATTATGTTTTAAGAAACTATAATTTATATAAAGAAACAATTCTTAAAGATAAATTCGAGATATTAATGAATCTATTTAATAATTTTAATATTAAATAGATTATTGAATTTCAATAATTAATAACCTTATGGCAAATTTATATCCCAACATAGATACAATTAATTCCTTTAAAGTAAAACCTACCGAAGGTGAGTTTAAACTTATAAATTTTTTAGTAGACTATTTAAATGACGAGTATGAAATATATTTTCAGCCCTATTTAAATGGTGATAATCCCGATATAATTGTAGTCAGAAAAAATGGGGGTGTTTTAATTATTGAAGTGAAGGATTGGAATTTAAATGCCTATCAACTAAACGAAAATATGGATTGGGTATTAAAAAAGAATCCAGATGTTCGTATTAAATCTCCATTGGATCAAGTAAATAATTATAAGGATAACCTTTATAGTATCCATTCCGAAGAATTGTATCTAAAAAAAATAAATTATCCTAATGTATGGTCGGTTGTGCAATGTGCAGTGTATTTTCATCATGCAACAAATAAAGAGATAAATGATTTCCATTCAAATGCATCAAACAGTTATGAAAAGAAATTACAATATATTAACTGGATTGGAAGGGATGATTTAAATAAAACTGAATTTGATAAAATATTAAATAAAACAAGAATAAATCAGAATTCGAGTTTATTTAGTGATGATATCTATTTTAGCATGATAAGATATCTAAAACATCCATTACATGTTATTGAAGATGGTAAAGTTATTAATTATACCAAGGCCCAATTACAACTAAGCGAAAGTAAACCAGTTCGTCAAAAAATTAAAAGTGCTGCCGGGTGTGGTAAAACGTTGGTTTTAGCTAAAAGAGCGGTTAATGCACATAAAAGAACAAATGATAAAGTCCTTATACTAACCTTTAATCTTACGTTAGTTAATTATATAAGAGATCGTATTAACGAAGTAAGAGAAGAGTTCAGATGGTCAAATTTCGAAATTATTAATTACCATCAATTTTTTAAATCCCAAGCAAATAATTATAATGTTAAGATTAATAATGTACAGGATTTCGATAATATCAATTTTTTTAAAAATGTAGAGAAGAATATTAAGAAATATAAAACGATTTTTATAGATGAAATTCAAGATTATCAACAAGAATGGTTAGATATTGTACTTGAGTATTTTGCTGATGAAGATACTGAAATTGTTGTTTTTGGTGATGAAAAACAAAATATTTATGAAAGGGAATTAGATGATTCAAATAATATAAAAATTTCTAAAATCCCAGGTGCTTGGAATAGATCACTAAATCTTAATTTTCGCTCTAAAAATGAAATTGTTAAATTAACAAATGATTTTCAAAAACAATTCTTTAATACAAAATATGATATTATAGAAGCAGAATTACAACAAGAACTCCAATTTGATCAACCATTGATCGAATACTATGATGCTGAAAATATAAATGGTGCATATGATTTAATTTTTGAAATTATAAAAGCTCATCAATTACACCCTTCTGATTGTGGTATACTTTCTTCTAAAGTGAATGAAATTAGAGAATTAGATTTTCAAATTAGAAACTCCAAAAAAGAGAAAACCACTCGAATGTTTGAAACTAAAGAAATCTACCAAGTTTTAAAAGAACGTTATCCTAATCCTAAAGAATTTGAAAAAGAGATTAAGAATTATCGACGTATTAAAAAAGTGAATTTTTGGATGAATACAGGATTAATGAAATTATCTACGATTCAAAGTTTTAAAGGATGGGAAATTGATACGTTATTTTTAATTCTAAATAAGAATTCAGAACTACATAAAGAAATACCAGAGCTAGTTTATACTGGCTTAACGCGTGCGCGTAACAATCTATTTATCATTAATTTAATGAATTCTAATTTTGAAGATTTCTTTAAAAAAATCAAGAAAAATAGTGAAGTTTTATCAATTGAAAATAATAGTAAAACAGAAGATATAACTAAAATCAAGGTTGAAGATGTTGCAGTGATTGATTTAAAGCAAAATGAAAAAGAGTTAAAATTTGATTCATGGAATGAAATAGAAAATTTATTAAATAATTCATTATCATCTGAATTATTAGTTCTAAACAAAATTCTTAAAAATTTACCACCTAAAAATTCTAAAGAAATTATTAATCAAATACAAGATTTGGGATTACCAAGGATTTTTGGAGAGACTTCGATTACATACTATGATTTATTAAAAAACTGTGCGAATCATCTTAATATTTATGGTAATATATCGACCGTGAAAGATCTTGAACAAAATATTTCGCAGATTTATCTTAAGAATATGATTGATAAATTATCACCCGAGGAACGACTAGAACTTGAGGGTAAACTTCAAGAATTTTCAACATCACAAGGATATGGTAAAGAACTAGGTTCTTTAGCTGCATTAGCAGGTGCGCAATTATCTGGTTTCGGGATATATTTAGCTGCATCTACTATTGTTGGAGGTATTACAAGTGCAATAGGTGTAGCTTTACCTTTTGCTTTTTATACAGGTATGTCTTCAGTAATTTCTACAATTATAGGTCCTGTAGGTTGGATTGGATTAGCTGGTGTAGCTTTATATAAATATAATCGGGTAGACTACAATAAAGTTTTACCTCCTATAATATATTTAATTTCATTGAAATATAAATACCTTAATAAGATTGTTGACTGATATAATAATTATATATTTTGTCAAATTTATTGTATATAATTATTAAAATTATTCTAATACATTAGCTAAAGATTTAAAAAATCTATACAGACTATCTACTTCAATTCTATATTAGCTTAAGTTTAAATGAATCAAATAATTGAGAGCAATATTCAAATCTACTCTCCACAATCAATAATAGGCATTTTTAATAATGCGTTAAAACTTCCAGTAACGACTTCTTTGATTTATATTAAAGGGAAATATACTTATGGACATGGGAAATCTTATGCAGGTTATTATTATGATTTTTTATATGCAGAAGCATCCCCTTCAAGTATTGGAACAAAAATATCTACACTATTACGCTCTAAGTTGATCAATAATGAATCTTATGTTTTAAGAGGATTTATCGAAAAAAGAATTAAGAATTCAAGCATAGAATTAGTTTTTGTAGTAGATGAAATAATTCAACAAGAAGAGAAGACAATATCGGAAGAAGATCTACAAAAATTCGAAATAATTCAAAATAAATTAAACAAAGAAGTTAAAAATATAGAAACTTTAATTCGTGAAAAAATAGCACGCAACGAAACAATTAAAGTAGCCAATATTTATGGACACAATGCCATTGTTCAGCGTGATTTTTACGAAGGACTAGGTATAGTTTCACAAAATTTTATTTTAGACGATTACACCTGTAACATAACTTCTGCTACATCTATTTTTGATCAATTACAAGAAGTACAAACAAAAGGATATGATATCATTGGGATAGTTCGTGGCGGTGGAGATAAACAAAGCTTTGACGCATTTGATGATATTCGTTTAGCTAAATACTTTATTTCCCTAAAATCAATTACAATTACGGCTATAGGACATACAGTAGATGAAACATTATTAGACAAACTATCAGATAAAAGATATAATCTTCCACTCGATTATGGTGTTGGTTTAAATAAAATTGTGGAAAAAATCACCTTAGAAAAATCTAATTCAAGAGCAATTTTAATTGATGAAGTAAAAAAAGATGTTCAAAAGCAATTTCAAGAACAAGTTAAAACACTAGAAACTCAGCTCAACAAAAGAAATTTAGATTTTAAAACGCTACAAGATTCTTCTCAAAAATCAGTAAAGGATTTATCAGACGAAGTTCAGAAAATGAATCAAACTCGTTCCGTAGAAATCGAGAAGACAAGGAAAGATTTAGAATTATTGCATCAGAAGCATACTGATACCGTTTTGGAGAACGAAAGGAATAAAAACAATCTCCAAATACAAAAATTGATTCAAGAGATTAACAATCTTAAAAATGAATTGAACAAGACTAAAAATTCATCTAGTCTAACTATTATTATAATTACCTTAATAATAGGACTTATTTTAGGTTTTTTTCTATTTAAATAAGGATAACATCACTAATGCAAAACCATTGCATAGTTGGTAATTTACTTTGCAGTGTAATTTAAAGTTGGACGTATGTTAAGAAACTATAGAGAAAATGTGATTTGGAAATCATTAAGTATTTTAAAGGGGAATCAAGAGTTAGAAACTTACGATGTTTTATTGTTCATCATTACTCTGCATCATTTTGGGTACATCGATACAGCAAAAGATAATGCTGATTTTATCGATGAGATCAAAGTTAAAACGTACAGTGATAATTCTTCAACAACGGGGAAAGTTTTATTTCAATTATTTTCTATATACGAAAAGGATTTAATAGCAATTGGAAATGAAAACATTAGATACATAGCATCTACGATTGAGTTTTCTAATTTTGGTAATGTTTCAACGGAAGAATTCATTAAGCATTTTGAAGAAATGTTAATGGAAATTAGTTCTTCGAATAAGCAAATTTTTAGTCATGTTGAGCTACCGAATAGTATTGCTGAATTAATGGTTGCATTAATTAATGCTTCTGCAACTAAAATTTATAATCCATTTGCTACAATTGCATCTTTAGGAGTAGCATTAAAAAATGATAAGGCGATTTATTACGGACAAGAAGATAATGAAAGATTTTGGGCAATCGGAATGTTACGTTTACTGGTTCATGGAAAATCTACTTTAAATTTCAAGCTAGAAAATTCGTTTGAAGAATGGAAAAATGATCTAGCATTAGATGCTATTATTTCAATACCATCTTTTAGATCATTGCGTGTTACTCAACATAGAAATCGAATTTCTAATGAATCTTTCATTATAGAGGAAAGTCTTGATGCATTAAATGCTAACGGGGAACTAATTGTTCAAATTCCTTTAAATTTTTTAAATACACAAAAAGATTCATCGCTTAGAAAAAGATTAGTAGAAGAAAATTTAATTGATACAGTTATTTACCTTCCGAAAGGTTTAGTGGCAAGTCATTCCATTGATACTGTAATTCTAAAACTAAGTAAGCACCGAGAGGAGGCTGATAAAGTTACATTTATTGATGCAACATCTTTCATTTACAAAGGTGAAAATAAAATAAATACACTCGATTCTGATTCTTTAATTGATTTAATTAAAGATAAAAAGAATACACCTGCTATTAGATACGTTGATAGACAGCATATCAGAGATAAAGAATACAATTTATCACCAAAAATTTATTTTTTGGATGATATCAATGGTATTTCTTTAGGTGATTTCTCAACAATTATTCGAGGAGAAAACTCAAACCTTCCAGAAGTTGGAAAAGTCGTAACGATTAAACACTTACAAAGTGATAGCTTTAATCATGAGCTAGAGATCAATTCAGTTGATGAGGTTGAAATCACGAAATACACCCGTATGATTTCAGAGTCTTGTGTATTGGTAGCAACCCGATTCAACAAGTTGAAACCAACTTATTTCGAGTTTAAGGATACCCCTATTTTTTTAAAAAACAATGATGTGGTAGCCTTAAAGATTAACGAAACCAAAGTCGATTGGAAATACCTAATCAATCAATTACAATCCGACTCAGTTGTAGCTCAAGTAGAGGCTTTAAGTAAAGGAAGTTTTATGCCTGCACTTGGGGTAAAAGATCTTTTAAATATCGTCATTGAAGTTCCTTCTTTAGAGGAACAAAAACGCATCTATGTAGAAAATTTCACAAATTATATTGGTGAAAGAGCAAAGCATAGAAAAGAAGAAGAAATCGATGAAAGATTATCTATAAGCGATGAAAATAGTCTATTCAGACACGAAATTGCAGGTGCTTTACGTAATGTAAAATCAGCTTTAAAGTTTGTACAGAAAATTACAGACGAGCAAATCAAGATAAACTATCCAGAGGTAGTTCAACTTACAGCTCATCAGAAGTTGTCTACTACTTTTGAAGGGTATTTAAACTTAATGCAAACGGATTTAGATCGCATTACTATGGCTGTTAATCGTATGGTAGGAAATGAAGAGGATCAATTTCAACAAATGAAAATGGAAGAATTTGATTTGATTCAATTTTTAAAAGAATACATCGAAGGGGTAAAAGTACGTGCAAATGGAAGATTTCGAATGGAAGGTGAATTTCAGAAAGATTTTCTAGCGGAGAATAACATCGATAAAATAGAAATCAATGCAGATAAGGATTTATTACGTAATGTATTGGATAATTTAATCGAAAATGCAGAAAAGCATGCATTTAACTATACTTCATCGGAGGCGAATCGTATTTCTATCCAATTAATACATTTTGATGATACTGAGTTTAAAGAAATTCAAATTGATGTTTGCAACAATGGTAATCCTTTACCAAAGGATATTACACACGCACAATTAACACGCAAAGGGGAATCTTTTGGTGAAAATGGTGGGAATGGCTTAGGTATATGGTATGTGAATAAAGTAATGAAATTAATGGGTGGTGCATTTACATTTACAGACGAAACAATGGAAAGATATTCATCAAATGATCTTGTAACTTCTATGGAATTAAACTTACCTGCTCAATATATATTTAAAGACTATGATGAAAGTACTGTGGTTTGATGACGAACATCAAAAATTCATTCCTTTAAAAGAGGAAGCTATTTTAAAGGATATCGAATTGATTGGTTTTAACAATGCAGCTGATGGATTAAAAGAACTAGAAGCTAATTTTAATCTATACGATGCATTAATTGTAGATGGTAAATTCTTCATAAATAAAGAAGCTACAAATACATCAGATAATGCATTTGGTGAAGTCGCTAAAACGTTAGATATACTGAAAATGAAAGGCAAGGTTCTTCCTGCCTTCATTTACTCAGGACAGACAAATTTTGTGTTAGATAAACATTCCTTTGTAGAATTATTCAAAGAGACTTTCCAAGAAGGAGGTAAAGTGTTTAATAAAAACAACGATGATGATTTTCCTTTATTATTGGAGATGATTAAAACTGCGGTGCAAGACAATCCCAATTCTCAAATCCGTCAACAATTCAATTCAGTTTTCCAAGCTATAAAAGGAATAGAAGCATTAGAAAAACATCAGTCCACACTTTTAGACATCCTAAAAGAAATCGATAGTAATCAAGACTATACCAAAGTTCGTAAAATTATCGAAAGTCTGTTTAAAGCTTTATCTGATGTTCATATTATCCCTGAAGGATTTACAGCAGAAAAAGGTTGGATTAATGGAACCTCTTTATTTATTTCAGCGAAACATTCAGATTATGATTTTACAGATCCTGATTTCATTCATTCAACAATCAGGGAAACAGTATACAGTGTATTAAAAATTGTGCAAGATGCTTCTCACAACGAAGGGGGATTAACCTATAAAATCGATGAGTATTCGCGTAGTTATAAATCTGGATATTTGTACAAAAGCATTGTCTATGGCTTGCTAGAAATTCTAAGTTATTTTGGAGAATTAATCAGAAATAACCAAGATAAAACAGTAAACCAATCCCGTTGGCGAAAGAAAGATAATTCTTCAATGATCGAAGGAGTTGTTTGTCAAGACGAAAAAGGGAATTATTATGTAGAGCAATATTTAGTAAATTATAAAAGTGTACCTACTTATATTAACATAGGAGAAACAATGATAATAGAGATGTTTGCAGAAAACACGAATCCAAATACAAAACTATATTACCCCTATTTTGTTCAAAAATTCAAAAAGAAAGAATCATAATTAACCAATATTAATCTAAAATACTCAACTTCAAAATCGTATTTTCGCACTAATTTTAAATAGAAATATCCTAACATAAATATGTTCACACAAGAATTACAGTCTAAAATAGACCAAGTTTGGTTAGCTTTTCACAGTGGAGGATTATCAAATCCTTTATCTGTTATAGAGCAAATCACTTTTTTACTTTTTATCAAACAATTAGATGATTTACAGAATAGAGCTGAACAACAAGCTATTATTACAGGTAACACTTCTAACTACATATACACAGAAGAAAACCAGGATTTAAGATGGAGTAACTTTAAGAATGTTTCTCCTGAAGAAATGTATAAACTTTTCCAAAAAGAGAATGGCGTTTTCGACTATATGAAAAACTTTGGTGGGAAAAGTACTGCCTTTTCTAAGTTTATGAAGAATGCCAATTTTATGATTCCTACTGCTCGATTATTAGCACAGGTAGTTGAGATGTTAGATAAAGTGGATATGGATGACAAAGATACCAAAGGTGATGTCTACGAGTATATGTTAGGCAAAATTGCTTCAGCAGGAAGTAATGGACAATTCCGTACACCAAGACATATCATCAAAATGATGGTAGAAATGATGAAGCCAACTCCTGAAGATACTATTTGCGACCCATCATCGGGAAGTTGTGGATTTTTGGTTGGTGCTGCAGAATATCTACAAGAAAATTACAAAGAGGATTTGCTAAAACCTGAAGTTCAAAAACATTACTTAAATGAAATGTTTACAGGAATGGAGTTTGACCCAACCATGATTAGAATTGGAGCAATGAACTTAATTCTACATGGGATTGAAAACCCTCAACTAAAAGATGTAGATTCTTTATCACAAGCTAATGCAGATTTTGAAGAAAAAGTATCTTTAATCTTAGCTAATCCTCCATTTAAAGGAAGTTTAGATAAAGATGCTGTGGATGAAAAAGTAATTGCGTTAGTCGATTCTAAGAAGACAGAATTACTTTTTCTTGGTCTAATGCTGAAAGGACTAAAAGTTGGAGGACGTTGTGCTGTAATTATTCCTGATGGGGTATTATTTGGTTCTTCTACTGCACATAAAAAGATTAGAAAAGAAATTGTAGAAAACCAAGCCTTAGAAGCGGTGATTTCTATGCCAAGTGGTGTGTTCAAACCTTATGCGGGAGTTTCTACTGCAATCTTAGTGTTTACAAAAACCAATGCTGGTGGTACAGAAAATGTATGGTTTTATGATATGAAAGCAGATGGGTATAGTTTAGATGATAAACGTGCACCTGTTAAGGAAAATGATATCCCAGATATTATTACAAGATTCCATACAAGAGAGAACGAAGTTGATAGAGCAAGAACGGAACAAAGTTTTTGTGTATCTAAAGAAGAAATTGCAAAAAATGCATACGACTTAAGTATTAACAAATACAAAGAAGTAATCTACGAACAAAAGGTATATGCAAAACCTACGGATATTATAGCTTCTATTCAGCAATTGGATATGGAGAGAAATGAGTTGATGGTTGAATTAAAGAATTTATTGTAATATGTATGAAAAGTATCTTTGGAAAGATGTATTGCAGATTTATAATGGTAAAAATCAATCCAAAGTTGTAGATGAAAATGGAGTTTATCCAATCTATGGTAGTGGAGGAGTAATGGGGTTTGCAAAAGAGTTTATATGTCCAGGTGGAACAGTAATTATAGGAAGAAAAGGTAGTATTAATAATCCTATTTTTGTTGATAAACCTTTTTGGAATGTTGATACTGCATTTGGATTAGTAACACAAGAAAAGCTTTTCAATAAGTATTTATATTACTTCTGTGTTAAGTATGATTTCTATAAACATAATAAGGCTGTTACTATCCCAAGTTTAACTAAATCTGATTTGTTAAATATTGAAATCCCCCTTCCACCACTAGCAACTCAAAAAGCAATTGCAGAAAAGTTAGACAAAGCAGATGCTTTACGCAAAAAAGACCAAGAACTTCTAAAGCAATATGATGAGTTAGCCCAATCTATTTTTATCGAGATGTTCGGTGATCCTGTGCAAAATGAGAAAGGTTGGGATTTAATAAATTTTGAAGAAGTTTTAAAGTTAAAAAGGGGATATGACTTACCAGTTCAAGATAGAAATCAAAATGGTAATATACCTGTTTATGGCTCAAATGGAATTTTAGATTATCATACAATTTCAAAAACTAACAAGCCTTGTATTGTTACAGGTAGATCAGGTACAATAGGGAAAGTTCATAGAACTGAACAAAATTGTTGGCCTTTAAATACTACATTATATAGTTATGAAATTTATGATAATAACATTACTTATTTAGAATATCTATTAAATAATCTAAGAATAGATAGATTTGCTCATGGGGCAGGTGTTCCTACTTTAGACAGAAAAATAGTTCATAAAGAATTCATACCTAATATTAAAGTTGAACTCCAAAACCAATTTGCAGAAAAAATCAAGAATATAGAAGCGCAAAAAGAATTGGTGAAGAAACAAGCTGAAGCATCAGAAAACTTATTCCAAGCCTTGTTACAAGAAAGTTTTAGCTTCACATAAAAAAGCAAATAAAATTACGTAAATACGCAAATGTTTTATTTTAATCGTGCAAAAAATTGCACGATTTTTTTTTATATAAACTCTTGATAGTAGAGTGTTTGTTGTTGTTGTTTGGCAAATAATTATTTTTTTATTGGCAAATAATTGTTTAATTTGGTGCAAATAATTTTATCATGTCAGCAACGTTTAGTCCTTACGAATTAAGTCTAATTCAACCAGATTTCGATTCGCCTCTTACCGACCTCATCATAGAGTTAGAACATTTACGTAAAAAAGACCTTGGTGGTTCTACACATCCTGCTGTTTTTTTTCAGTTAAAAAGTATTTTTCATTGGTTAGAAAGTATGGGATCTGCAAGGATTGAAGGAAACAATACAACAATTGCTGAATATGTAGAAACCAAAATTGATGATTCTCCAAGAGCGCTAACGTCAAAATTATTAGAAATAGATAACATTGATGAAGCAATGGAGTTTATAGAAGACAAGGTAAAAGAATATCCTATCAACAGAATAATGATTAGCGAATTGCATAAAATAGCTGTTAACAATTTACCTCCTCCACCTCATGGTGAAGGCGATTTAACACCTGGAGCATATAGAAATCATTCTTTAAAAATTAATAATTCTACCCATTTGCCACCAGAACCTTATTTGGTAGAAAGTTATATGGAAGAATTATTTTCGTTTATTAATTCAGAAAATTCAACCAAATACGATTTGTTAAAAGCAGCAATTGCGCATCATCGTTTTGTTTGGATACATCCTTTTGGCAACGGAAATGGAAGAACAGTACGCCTTTTTACTTATGCTATGCTTGTAAAAAGTGGACTTAACATAAATGCTGGTCGTATCATAAATCCAACTGCCGTTTTTTGTAGTAACAGAAACATATACTACGATATGTTATCAAAAGCTGATACAGGAACAAAAGAAGGAATCTTAGAATGGTGCGAATATGTATTGAGAGGATTAAAAGAAGAAATAGAAAAAGTAGATAAATTATCTGATTATAATTACCTGAAATCTAAAATTCTTATTCCTGCAATTAATTATTCTTTAGAAAGAAAATTTGTTACAGACGTAGAAGCAAAAATTCTAAAAAAAACGGTAGAATTACAAGTCATCAAAAACGATGATTTAAAAGATATTTTATCGAATAAAAACACTTCTCAAATTTCTAGAGAAATTAAAAAATTAGTTGATAAAAAGATGCTGATACCAGAAGAAGAAGGTGCAAGAAGATATATTTTGATGTTTCAAAACAATCACCTTCTAAGAGGAGTTATACATTTGTTAGATATAGAGGGGTTTTTACCAGTTAATGATAATTAAAACAACATGAGTAATTTTTATAATTATCCTACTGAATTCGAATTTGTTATTTCATCTGCCAAAGAAGCAGAAAAATACATCTACGAGAATTTAGACATTGCAGGTTTATATTTGAGGAAAACATTAGAAACGTGGGTAAACTTTATCTACGAGAGTGAGCCTACTTTGCGTTTGCCTTATGACACTTCCATCAATTCTTTGATGAAAGAACCTGCCTTTATAGAAATTATAGAAAGTCCAGAACTGTTGTCTATGATGCACGCTATTCGCCAATTAGGGAATAAAGCAGTGCATAATACAGGTAAAACCAAGATAACAGAAGACCAAGCTTTACATGTTTTGCAACTTTTACATTCGGTTAGTTATTATTTAATGACCTTATATAGTGGAGATGTTGTTAGCAAACCTCTTTTTCAAGAAGATTTAATTCCACAATCTTTTTCTTCTCAGGTGAATGAGCAAAAAAAGATGATTCAACAACTGCAAGAAGAATTAAATGCAAAGACAGAACTTGAGAAAAAACAAAAAGAGGAACAAGAAGCTTTAGAAGCCAACAGAAAAGAAACGCAACAACAAATATTACCACCTGCCGATCCTAATGAAGCCAAAACAAGAGAACTTCTAATTGATTATATGTTAGAGGAAATGGGTTGGGATATCTCTCAAACCAATGTCAAAGAGTTTCGTGTAGAAGGTATGCCAAACAACAAAGAAGAAGGTTTTGCAGATTATGTCCTTTGGGGAGATAACGGAAAGCCTTTAGCCGTTGTAGAAGCAAAAAGAACATCAAGAGATATAAATTCAGGCAGACATCAAGCCGAATTATATGCCAAATGTTTAGAAAAAACCTATGGTCAATTACCAAATATCTTCTTAACAAATGGGTACGAAATTTCTTTTTATGATTGGTTTTATCCAATTAGAGAAGTTCAAGGATATTACACCAAAGATGAGTTACAACTTAACATCCAAAGAAGAACCAATAAGCGTAATCTAAATGAGATGCCTATTGATGAAGATATTACCAATCGTTATTATCAGATAGAAGCTATTAAAGCTGTTGCCGAAAGATTTGAAGACAGACACAGAGGTGCTTTATTGGTAATGGCAACAGGTACAGGAAAAACAAGAACTTCTGCTTCTTTGGTAGATGTGTTATCAAAAGCCAATTGGGCAAAGAAGATTTTATTTTTAGCAGATAGAACAGCTTTAGTTACACAAGCCAAGAACAACTTAAACGATTATTTGCCTAATCTTCCTTCTGTAGATTTACGAGAAGAAAAAGAAGATGTAGGAAGTAGAATTGTGTTTTCTACCTATCAAACGTTAATCAATTTAATAGACGAAGATAAAACAGGAGATACTCGCACTTATGGAGTTGGACATTTTGATGTGATTATTTTTGATGAAATTCACCGTTCTATTTACAACAAATACAAAGCAATTTTTAATTATTTTGATGGGTTAAAGATTGGTTTAACTGCAACTCCTGTCGATTTTTCAGAAAGAAATACCTACGAATTATTTGGATTAACTGTAGGAAATCCTACGTATAACTATGATTTAGATAAAGCCATCAAAGATGGATATTTAGTACCTTATAAGTCATTTTCTGTTCAGACAAAATTTCAACGTGAAGGAATTAAGTATAGTGAATTATCTCCCGAAGAACAGAAAGAATACGAAGAAGAATTTGCAGACCCAATCACAGGAGAATTTCCTGATGAAATAGAATCTACAGCTTTAGACCAATGGATTTATAACACCAATACTGCTGATGCCATTTTAGAGTATCTGATGGAGCATGGAATAAAAGTAGATGGTGGTAATAAATTAGGGAAGACCATCATCTTTGCTAAGAAAAATAAACATGCAGAATTTTTAAGACAAAGGTTCAATGCTACTTATCCTGAATATGGAGATCAATTCTTAAAAGTAATTGATTATACAGTAGAATACAGACACGACTTATTAAATGATTTCAAGATTAAATACAAAAATCCTCAAATAGCTTGTTCTGTAGATATGCTAGATACAGGAATTGATGTACCTGAAATTGTAAATTTAGTCTTTCTAAAACCTGTAAAAAGTAGGGTGAAATTCTGGCAAATGATTGGTAGAGGAACTCGATTATGCGAAAATCTATTTGGATTTGGTGAGCATAAAAAGGATTTCTTAATCTTAGATTTTTGTCAAAATTTTGAATTTTTTGAGGAAAATCCAAAAGGAATAGAACCTATAAAACAGATGTCTTTAGCTGAACGTATTTTCAGAATAAGACTGAATCTTGCACAAGTTTTATTAATTCAAGAAGACGAAGAATTAAAAGCTTTAGGTGAAGAATTATTAGCTTATGTTCATCAACAAGTAGCAAATATCAACAATGAAAAGCGTACAAGCTTTGTCGTAAAACCTTATCTCAAAACTTTAGACAAATACCTAGAAAAGAAGAAATGGTATGACCTGTCTAAAGCTGATACGTATGAGTTATTAAATGACTTAGCTCCTTTAGTCTTCGAAAAAAGTCAAGATACTGCTGCATTATCATTTGATTTGATGATGTTAGATTTTATGACTGCTAATCTTAATGGAGAAAGAAGACAAGTTTATTTAACAGAGAAAGTGATAGGAATATCGAATAGATTAAAAAAGCAAACTTCTGTACCACAAGTAAAAGCCAAGTTGAATACTTTAAATCATATTACACAAGAGGATTATTGGAGTGATATGAGTGTATTAGGTTTAGAGCATATAAGAGTTGAACTAAGAGATTTGATAAAGTTCTTAACAGAAGAAGCGAAGAAAATAGTAACTACAAGCTTCGAGGATAATATAATCGCTGTTAATGAATCACCTGAAATCTATGAAGCACATTCTTTTGATAAGGAAGCTTACAAAGAAAAGGTGGAAAGATATATCAAAGAGAATCAATTTGATTTAACGATAGATAAAATTAAAAAGAACATCAAGATAACTCCTGCTGACTTAACCTATATAGAAAGCTTCTTATTTGAGAAAGGAAGTCTAGGGTCTAAGTCATTATTCCAAGAGGTCTATGGAGATAAGCCATTAGGTGAATTTATACGTTCAGTGGTAGGATTAGATAAAGTTGAAGCACAAAATGCATTTTCTAAGATGGTAAATTTTGCAAATTTAAATACTCAACAAATTCAATTTATGAATTTAATAATAGATTATTTTGCTGTTAATGGAGTGATGGACTTAAACCAGTTATTTAATTCACCTTTTTCTGATGTGTATTCAGGAGGAATGATTCAACTATTTGGTCAAGAAGTATCAACGAAAATAGCAGGTACGATCAGAGAAATAAATGATAATTGTGTTGCGTAAAATTAGATAACATATATTTTAAATATAAACCTCAACAGAAAACCTGTTGAGGTTTTTTTATGAACTAATATTTTAAAAATGTGGTTTATTTTTTAATAAAAACATCTATGCAAATAGACTGCACTGATGAGCTGTAAACTTGCAATAGAAATTAATTAGCGTTTAAAACTAAATTCAAATAACGATGAAAAAAATTCTATCATTAGCTGTAGTTCTACTATCAATTAATATGTTGTATGCTCAAGAAAATATTGAACAATTAACGTATGAGAATACACAAGACATAAACTTCTTTAATACCATTAAAAATGGTACAGAAGTTAATCAATACATTACCAGTAGTAAAAATACTGTAAGTATTGGCGATACTTTAATTTTAGGTGCTCCTACGTCTGAAGAGATTAGAACAAAAACTATAGCTGGTTCTTATGGCAATCAATTAAGAGGTGGTATAGGACAATCTAGAAGTGTATCAAAAAAAACTTATGAATTTATACAAATGGGAAGACCTGCAGGATTTGGTAATATAATGGCAGCAATGAATGGTGATGCTCCTAGCATGGCTGATAATAGTTTTAAAAATACGAAGGTTATTGTTCAAGAAATAAAGACATTTCATAGAGGGAGTAAAAATAAACCTTTATATGTAGTAATGGTACTAGGTGAAATAAATGGAAGAGCATTTGGTGTTAATAAATATTTAAGTGTCATGGATTCAGAATTAGCAATAGAGTCTGGTGAAATACTATTAAAGAATAGAAAAATGACTCGTGAAGAAGCTATCGAAAAACTTAAAGAAGCTAAAGAATTAATGGAAATTGAAATGATGACGAAAGAAGAATTTGATCAATTAAAAGAAGAGTTAACTCCTATTATTAAACAATAAAAAACAATTACCAAACCTTAACTCCTTAGTTGAGGTTTTTTATTAATCCCCTCGTATAATTTTCATTCCCCATTAAAGAAATTTGTATCGAGAAGTAAGACGATAAACAGAATAAAATTATTTTTGAGTTATTTTATTGACACAAAAAAAACCTCGAAAATAATTTTCGAGGTTTTGTATTTATTATTGAAATGATCTTCTTATTCTGCAATACTTGGAACTGAAATCAATTCGTTTGTATCAGCATCATAATCGATTTCATCAAAACTAAATCCAAACAATTGTAAGAACTCATCATGATAACCTTTGATATCAGAAATTTCTTTAATATTCTCAGAAGTTACAATTTTCCACAAATCATCCACTTCTTTTTGTACATCTTCACGCATTTCCAAATCATCAATACGAATACGTCCATTTTCATCCAAAGGAACTTCTCCATTTGCAGTATACAAGCGCTCTGCAAACAAACGTTGCATTTGCTCGATTGTACCTTCATGAATTCCTTTTGCTTTCATTACTTTGTACAATAACGAAATATATAATGGCACAACTGGAATCGCAGAACTAGACTGTGTTACCAAAGCTTTGTTTACAGAAACGTAAGAAACACCATTTAAATCTGCTAATAATTCGTTGATAACAGGAACCGTTTTTTCTAAATCGTTTTTAGCCATACCAATCGATCCATCTTTGTAGATTCTATGCGTCAATTCTGGCCCTATGTATGAATAAGCAACAGTTTTTACTCCTTCAGCTAAAACACCAGCAGCTTTCAAATCTTCCATCCAAAATTTCCAATCCTCACCTCCCATTACAGCAATTGTATTATCAATTTCTTCTTGAGATTCAATCGGATCAATTGTAATATCTGTAACTTCTGCTGTATGAAAATCTACTGTTTTATTTGTAAATGGTTCACCAATTGGTTTAAGAACTGATGAATATGCAACACCTGTTTTAGGATGTGTACGACGTGGCGAAGCCAAACTATAAACCACTAAATCTACTTGACCTAAATCTTGTTTGATTAAATCAATCGTTTGTTGTTTAATCTCATCAGAAAAAGCATCTCCATTAATACTTTTTGCATACAAACCAGCTTCGTGTGCTTCTTTTTCAAAAGCAGCTGTGTTGTACCAACCCGCAGTCCCCGGTTTTCTTGGCGCAGCAGGTTTTTCAAAGAAAACACCTATTGTTGCAGCATTATATCCAAAAGCAGCTGTAATACGAGATGACAGACCAAAACCTGTCGAAGCTCCAATTACCAATACTTTTTTTGGTCCTTCGGCTGAAATATTTTTTGATTTTACGTACTCAATTTGATTGTGAACATTTTTTGCAGTTCCCTCAGGATGAGTCGTAATGCAAATAAAACCTCTTGTTCTTGGTTGAATAATCATTATACTTAATTTAGTCGCATAAATTTATAAAATAAATTCTATATAACGAAACGATCTTTATGTACATAAAATCATTCTATTTTTGAGATAATTAATAGGAAAACTGATTTCAATTTCCTATATTTACGATTACTCATAACCTACTTACCTATGAAAGATATTCACATAGGCTCTTTAATCAAAAAAAGAGTCGACGAACTTGGAATTGATATATCCCGTATCAAAAGTTTCTTCAAAACTTATTCTGAAAAGGAAATTAATGCCCAATATTTAAGCAAAAGTATACAAACAGACGATTTATTAAAATGGTCGAAGTTGTTGAAATATGATTTTTTTTTAGAATTTATACACTGAAGAAAAAAAGAAATTTCTAATGAATACAATATCCCTAAAAACACTATTCATAATTGGATAAAAAACTCCTACCAAAAAATTAAATCTTATGATTTGAATTCTGTTCTAGAAATTTTAAAATTTCAGCAAAAAAATAATTATACCAATACGTATACTGCTGATAAGTTTAAAATCAGTCGAAACACTGTAGCTAAATGGCGTAAAATATATGAGTATAAAAAAACGGTTTCAAAAAGAAACCGTTTTTTTTATTTATCTATTATTTTTATCCTCTTTTATTACTTTATGTACCGCCAAAGTTGCAAACGGAATAAATGCGTACATCACATAAATAATAAAATCTTCATCGTCCCATTTATATATTCTTCTGACTCTAAAAAGTAAAATCAAATAAGCTGTAAACCAAAAACCGTGAAAACAACCAGCAAATGGCATTGGCAAAACATAACCGAATTGATATTTAATTGGCATTGTGACCAAAAATAAGAGCGTACAACTTATCGTTTCCCACACACATGATGTGCTAAACCATTTTTTTAACTTTTCGTCAGATACGTTTAACATTTTGCAAATTTAATCGTTTATTGATAGTAGAGGTATGATAATCATTAGTTAAAAAGTTTATTTTTACTCAATTATTGAAATAACTATTACTATTTATGATTATTAAACGTTATAATTATTACTATTCATGATAATTACACATAATAATTATCAATATTATTTATTAAATTTGTAAAAATCCAAAACCTTATAATTAATGCATGTAGATAATTTTATTTCAAAAAAATTCAATTTAGCTTTACCCTACTGGACAATTATCTGTCCCATTCTTGCCATTTTTTCATTAACAATAGCCGAAGGATTTAAAGATCAGATGTGGTTTTCTGGAGTCTTAGGAATCATTTTAATTTCAGCTGTTTTATCAGCTGTACATCACGCAGAAGTTGTAGCGCATAAAGTTGGAGAACCTTTCGGAACCATTATATTGGCTTTAGCTATTACAGTTATAGAAGTTTCGCTAATTGTTTCATTAATGATGTCCGAACCTACCGGCTTCCCTTCTGTTTTGGCAAGAGATACCGTTTTTGCTGCTGTAATGATTATTCTTACCGGAATTATCGGAATCTGTTTATTGGCTGGAGGAGTTCGTTATAGAGAACAGAACTTTATCAAACAAGGTGTTTCAACTGCTTTAATTACTTTAGTTGCAATATCTATATTGACCTTGGTTTTACCAAATTTTTTGACATCAGAAAAAGGAGGTGAATTCTCTTCTTCCCAGTTAATCTTTGTCGCAATTATTTCTCTTATTTTATATGGCGGATTTATTTCTGTCCAAACCATTCGTCATCGCGATTATTTCTTACCGCAAACTAGCAAAGATAATGTGACATCAGAATTACATGTCGAAAAACCAAATTTATTGACTACAATCTCGAGTTTAGTTTTATTATTAGTTGCTTTGTGTGCAGTTGTTTTATTATCAAAAAAATTATCGCCAACCATCGAAACAATTGTGATGGATTTAGGTGCTCCAAAATCATTGGTGGGAATTATAATTGCCGTAGTTATCTTATTACCAGAAGGTTTAGCCGCATATAAAGCCGCAAAACAAGACCGTTTACAAACAAGCCTTAACTTGGCTTTAGGCTCTGCTTTAGCATCAATTGGATTAACAATTCCTGCTGTAGCAATCGTATGTTATTTTACAGGACTAGAAGTAACATTAGGAATAGATGCAAAATCATCTATCTTATTAGTATTATCCTTATTCACTGTTTATTTATCATTAAATTCTGGTCGAACAAATATTCAGCAAGGAATTGTTTTATTAACACTTTTTGCTACGTATTTATTTACAACAATAGTTCCTTAAAGGAAATTTAAAGACATAAAAAAACGACTCAAAATTTAATTTTGAGTCGTTTTTTATTATTTTTTTGGTAAAGAAACCATATTCGAATCTAACTTTTGATCTTTTTCTAAGAATATTTTTCCTCTCAAAATACTTTGAATTGTATTGATTAATTCTTTCTCGAAAGAATCTCTTAATTGAGATTGATGAAAAATTAACGAAACTTCACGTGTTGGAACTGGCGACTCAAAGTTTTTAACAAATTTCTTATACTCTTGTGGCAAATCATCTGCAACCAAAGCAGGCAACAAGGTCATTCCATATCCATCATTTGCTAATTTAACTAAGGCTTCAAAACTTCCTGAATCTAACTTAATCGGACGATTTTTCAGATTAGAAGTATCACATAAAGCCAACACATTATTTCTGAAACAATGTCCTTCTTGCAAGATTAATAAATCAGAAGTGTTTAGATCATCTTCATTGATTTTATCTTTGTCAGATAAGCGATGCCCGTTTGGTACATAAGCCACCAATGGTTCATAATAAAGAGGTTTTTCGATAATTTGATCTTCGAAAAGTGGCGAAACCACAATACCAAAATCCAACGAACCATCTTTTATTCCTTTTATAATTTTATCCGTTTGCAATTCTTTGATAATAAGATTCGATTTCGGATTATTTTTCTGAAATGTTTTATAAAATAATGGTACCAAAGAAGGTAAAACAGTAGGAATAACACCAATAATGAAATCACCTTCTAACAAACCTTTTTCTTCGTTTACCAAGTGTTTCATTCGGTTAGCTTCCATTAAAATTGTTTTTGCTTGCGCAACAATTTTCTCTCCAATTTGAGTGATTTTGATTGGATGCGATGTTCTATCGAAAATATCAATATTCAATTCTTTTTCCAATTTCTGAATCTGCATACTCAATGTTGGTTGAGTTACAAAGGATTTATCAGCAGCAATTGTAAAGTTCTTATGCTCAGCCACTGCCAGCACATATTGTAATTGTACTAATGTCATATATAAAAATTGATATCTATAAATTTTTGTGATAAAGATATACATTATTATATTATCAATCTATATCTTAAATCATAATTTAATCCATAAAAAAAGCTCGAATTTATTCGAGCTTATCATGTAAAAATAAGTAAACTTATTTTGTTAATTGTTTTTGGATTTCTGCTGACCACTCTTGCAATTTCTTTGCATCTTCAGGAGACAATTTTTGAGTTATTTTTTGTAACTCTGTAGATAAGTCAACCGCTTTTTTAGTTAAGTCAGCTAATTTAGCTTGATCACCGGCTGTAGCAGCAACTTTCATTTCTCCTGCTAATTCTCCATATCTTTTTGCCCAATCATTTGCTTCCGGACTAGAAAAAGTTGGAAAGTCTTTTGCGATATCAGCTACTTTGTCCATTGTTTCTTTTCCGGCTTCTACTTGGTCAGTTACAGTTTCAGCTACATTTTCTTGTGTATTTTCTACTTTTGCATCTACTTTTTCTTTTTCAGATTTACAAGAAGATAAAGAAACCACACCTAATACTGCAGCGGCTAAAAATAATTTTTTCATTTTTAATTAGATTTTTAAAGTTAATATTATTGATTGTTCAAGTTAATCAAATCTAACAATTTATTTCTGTTAAATTTTTAATTTTCTTTCGAGAATTGGACTTCATATAAATTGGCATAATAACCTTTCTGAGCTAACAATTCGCTATGTGTACCTTGCTCAACAATCATTCCATTATCCATCACAATAATTTTATCTGCATTTTGAATCGTCGCCAAACGATGCGCAATAATGATAGAAGTTCTACCTTGTGTTAGCTTATCCGTTGCTTTTTGTATCAATTCTTCCGACTCTGTATCAATAGAAGAAGTTGCTTCATCTAAAACCAAAATCTCTGGATTGTAAATATACGCTCTCAAAAACGAAATCAATTGACGTTGACCTACAGAAAGTGTCGAACCACGCTCGCTTACCTCACTGTAATAGCCTTTTGGTAATGACATGATAAAATTATCAATTCCAATAATTTTCGCAGCATTTTGTACTTCTTCCAACGAAATATCTTTATTACCTAAAACAATATTGTCATAAATCGTTGTATTAAACAAGAAAACATCCTGCAAAACAACTGCAACGTGTTGACGTAAATTCTTCAATTCCATATCATGAATATTTACATCATCTATTTTAATTGTTCCAGAATCTATGTCATAAAAACGACTCAATAAATTAATTATAGTAGATTTTCCTGCACCTGTGGCACCTACAATTGCAATTTTTTCACCTGGTTTTGTCGAAAAAGAAATTCCTTTCAAAACCAAATTATTCGGAACATAAGAAAACTTCACATTTTCAAAATCGATTTTACCTTTTACATGATCTAATTTTATTGTTCCATTATCTGGTAAAGTTTGATCATCATCAATAATTTTGAACACACGATCCGCTCCTACCAAACCACGCTGAATCGTATTGAAACGCTCTGCTATTGCACGCATTGGAGCAGTTAACAACGTAACATATTGTGTAAAAGCAATCAAATCTCCGACAGAAACATCTCCATAAACAGCAGTTCTAAGCCCTCCAAACCAAATCAAACTTCCCGTTGCTAAAGCCGAAATAATATCGACAACAGGAAACATTAATGAAAAATAGAAAACTGTTTTTAGATAGTTTTTCTTTAAATCATTATTAATCGAAACGAATTTGTCATATTCTGCTTGCTGACGATTAAAAACCTGAATAATATTCATTCCTGTTAATCGTTCTTGCACAAACGTATTCAACTTCGCCACAATTGTACGTTCTTCTTGGTATACATTTTTCAATGCTTTTTGGAATAATCGTGTAATAATCATCATCAACGGAAGAATCACAATCACAACCGTTGCCAAAACCCAGTTCATCCAATACATCACAAAAACGATGAAAACGATTTTCAATACATCGCCTAACATCACTAAAATTCCGTCGTTGAAAACCTCTGCAATCGTTTCAATATCAGAAACTGAACGCGTCACCAAAACGCCATTTGGCGTTTTATCGAAATAACCAAGCTTGAATTTTATCAAATGATTATACAAATGAACACGCAACAAACGGATAACTCGCTGTGCAACAACATTCGCTAAATAAACCATAAAAAAAGACAAAATTCCTTCGAAAACTAATACCAAAGATAGTTTCACGATTTGCATTTGAAGTCCTGGTAAATCTTTTGTCTGAATATAATCATCGATGATATTTCCCGTTAAATACGGACGATAAACAGAAAAACACGCACTAAAAACCGCTACAAAAACCACCGACCAAAACATAACTTTGCTTTGCGCCCCGATTTGTAAAACACGTTTTAATCCATTAAAATCAAACGATGTATTTTCGTTATTTGAACTCATTTTTAAATAATTCTTTTGGATATTGAACATCTACCAAATACAATCCTTGCGCTGGCGCCGAAGCTCCTGCCGAAGAACGTTGTTTTTGTTCAATAATTTCTTCAAAATCATGGATAGAAATTCTTCCTAATCCAACCTCAACCAATGTTCCAACAATTGCGCGCACCATATTTCGCAAAAAACGATCGGCAGTGATTTGAAAAACCAATTGTCCGTTTTCATTTTTGCGCCAAAACGCCTCTCTTACATCGCAAATATTTGTTTTCACATCGGTATGTAATTTAGCAAAACTTCCGAAATCTCCTTGCTTAATTAACAATTTTGCTGCTTCATTCATTTTTTCAATATCCAATTCTCGGTTAAAAATCCAAGCACTATCAAAAGCAAAAGGATCTTTGAAAGGTGAAATAAAATAATTGTACGAACGCGAAGTCGCATCAAAACGCGCATGCGCTTCATCATCCATCAAAAATAAACGATAAGCAGCGATGTCTTTTGGTAAAAAAGAATTTAATTTTTTGATTAAATCAACCGATAATTCATCTTCATAATCAAAATGAATAAATATCTTTTTCGCATGAACACCAGAGTCTGTACGCCCTGCTCCGACAATCGAAATTTCTTTTCTTAAGATTTTAGACAATCTATCTTCAATAACTTCTTGAACCGAAATTTGATTAGGTTGAATTTGATAACCAAAATAATTTTTTCCGTTGTATGCTAATTCTAAAAAATATCGCAATTGTTGTAAATTTGAGCAACAAAAATACAACCTTTTGAAGAAAATTCTTTTACTTTCGGACACGCATTCTTATATCGACGATAGAATTTTGGAATATGCACAACAAGCAGACGAAATTTGGCATGCTGGAGATATTGGCGATATTTCTGTAACCGATAAATTGGCTGAAATAAAACCTTTGCGTGCTGTTTATGGAAATATTGATGATAATAAAGCTCGCGCAGAATTCCCGCTCAACAACAGATTTACGTTGGAAGGTGTTGATATTTGGATTACGCATATTGGCGGTTATCCAGGAAAATATAATCCTGCAATTCGAAAAGAAATCACAGAAAATCCTCCGAAATTATTTATTTGTGGACATTCACATATACTAAAAGTGATGCCTGATAAACAATTGGGTTTAATTCATATGAATCCTGGCGCAGTTGGTAAACACGGTTTTCAGAAAGTTCGTACGATGTTACGATTTGAGTTGAATAAAGGAAAAATTGAAAATTTAGAAGTGATTGAGTTTAAGAAATGATTTGCGAGGTTCGTAGCTCGAAATGCGAAATGCTGTAAGCGAAACTATAATTTTTTTGAATTATATTGAATGTAAAATGAATAAGCAAATTATTATAAACGGTTCTCACAATAGAGATGGTGACACAACGAAATTGATTCAAGAAATTTATCCTGAAATAGCTTGTTTAAAATTGATTGATTATACTATTGAACTTTATAATGATGATGAAACTTATTCTGACAAAGATCAATTCTTAGAAATCATTAATCAAATTATAGAATTTGAAGAAATAATTTTTGCGACACTGGTTTATTGGTATTCGATGAGTAGTGTGATGAAAATTTCTTTGATCGATTAATAAATTTAATTAGTTCTCAAGAAACAATTGGACGAAAATTAATGGGTAAAAAAGTACGTGTTATCACAAGTTCTATCGAAAATCATTTGGATGATAATTTCTTTTTACCTTTTATTGAAACTGCAAATTTTCTTCATTTAGAATATATTGGAAGAAAACATTATTTGAAGCAAAACAACGTATAATAACGAAGTTTGAATTACTATTTAGGAAATGAATAAGCGAAGTTCGCATTTCGAGTTTTGCACTTCTAACCTCCCTTTATTTGGCCAACTTGAATTCTTTCAGAATTGTAATAAACTTCGGATTAGTGATATATTCTCTAAATTCGTGCGAATCTTGTCCGGAAAAATCAGTTTCTTCTAAAAATGTATAATTTTTAGAAAGTTCATCAAACAAATCTTTTTTGTAACCAAAATCTGTCGCAATCAAACTTCGAGATAAAAATCCAATCTTTCCTTTCCCTAATACATAATCCGTGTCATTTATCGTGATATGCATACGTTTTAATTGAGGTGTAAACGTTTTTAATTGATTATTATCCAACGTAAAATCAATTTTTCCAATTGCAGGCGCCAACATAATACTATAAATTTTATTGTTATTTTCTAACAAAGTTTCTGCATTCGTAAAATCCACATGATGCGCATTTTCAGCACGTTTTATTTCACTTTCGCGTAACGAAGGATTCACAAGTGAACTCAAAACAACCGATGCGCCACGACTATGCGAAATCAAATAAACATCTTTGTTATGAATGACATTCAAAATTCTACGAAGTCCAAAAACGCCCGCCATTTGGCTATTTGTCGTTGCACTTACCCAAACTTTTGCTGCTCCAAAAAGACTTTCGTTCACCAATCCATCCCAATAAAAATTAATTACCTCATCATTCGAAGAATTAATATTCATATAAGTTTTGGCTTTGTTGTAATTTTTCAAGCTAAACATATAATCATTGTCAATTCCATGCACAAAAATGATGACACGTTTCTTATTTTTAACTCTTTTTTCGATATTTTTCAAACGCAAACTTTCATAAGAAGTTAATTGATTTTGAAAATTGCTTTCAGTCGCAATTTTCATTAATGAATAATCTCTACGACTTGCATTTTTAGGAGGTTTACCATACGATTTCAACCAATTATCTGGGTAAAAATTTCCGTTTTGATCCACAAAAGAACTTGTTGTATTTGGTTGAATAAAATTATTTGGATTCTGAGAGGTTGGCACATTATGTATTGCTGCACATGACGTTAAAAAACTAATCACGAAGATATAAAACAAGTTTTTCATATGATAAAAATTGGTATGCGAAGTAACTACAATTTTCTTTATTTCGCAATAGATTTTGTACCTTCAACCATAAGTTTAACAAGGTTTTAAGTGAAATATACAATCAAACAAATTTTAGACGAAACAAATCATCGTGCTTGGAAATATCCTTCAAAATCATGGAAATATTATCAAGAATGGAACAAAGCTTTATTTTTTCATTACAGAATTGACAAAGAAATTTTGAGAGAATTAGTTCCAAAAGATTTAGAAATTGATGAAATAAATGATTCTGCTTGGGTTTCGCTTGTCGCCTTTACAATGGAAAAAATTCGACCTCGCTTTTTTCCTGCATTCTCTCCTATTTCTGATTTTGACGAAATTAATTTGAGAACCTATGTGACAAAAGACGAAAAACCTGGCGTTTATTTTTTATCGATTGAAGCTGGAAAATTATTTTCTGCAATTTTAGCTAAATCATTATCAGGTTTACCATACGAAAAATCAAATATCAACAGAACCGAAAATTCTTATCAAGCCAATCATCCCAAACGAAATTTCTCTTTATTAACGGATTTCCATGTTGGAATGCAAGTAAAACACAAAACTGAATTGGATTTATTTTTGACTGAACGATATTGTTTGTATTTGGAAGATCACAATCAATTGTTTCGTTATGAAATTCAACATTTACCATGGAAAATCAATCAACTTGAATTAGATTTTTTAACGATTGATTACCAACTTCAAGATTTAAATATCCATTCGAGACCAGATTTAGTGCATTATTCAGAAGGTGTGCAAGTTGTCGCTTGGGAGAAAGAAAGAGTTTAACAATTAAATTTTCTTCTTCAACAAATGTTGCATTCCATTGAACCATTCACGTTGAGAACCGTCATCTATATAACCGACTTTTAGATACAAATCATATGCTGATTTATTGTTGAAATTAACCGCTAAAACCAATTCATCAATTGTAGGAAAATTATCTTTTACAAAATCATCCATCAAATTCATCGAAATTTTTCCGTAACCCTTTCCTTGAAATTCTGGATTTATCGATAAAGAACGCAACAACAACGAATTCGTATTATTCGTCATCTCCAATTTATCGTCACCATAATCTAACACAAAAAAACCAATTGGCACTTCATCTAACAAAATTGTAATTGGTTTTGCATGTCCATCTGTGCGTAATTTCAAACGCTCAAAAGTCTCGATAGGCAAGGCTGTAAAAGGAATTTGGTCTTCTGGCAAATTGTATAACAAAGCATCGTGATGTTTGGTTTCTGTATGTTTGAGTTGAATTGTCGACATGCTAATTATTTTAATTAAAATTAATCAAAACATTCTAAATCTTATGTAAAAACAACAAGGTTTATCTATTAAATTTTAACGAATTATCAATAAAAATTTAAAATCATTCTAACTAAAATACTTTTTAAATTGTAGATAATTTCAATCTAAAATCTACAATTATGGATAATCAAAATAAGTTAAATATTCAAATCGGGACAACTCAAAATACAGATGGTATCTATGTAGAAGTCACAGAAAATGGACCTTATATCTTGCACGGAAAACCTAAAATTGTTCAGCAATTTATCGTTCCAAATCAGCAAGGAATTTCTATCAATTACCAAGAAGGAGAAGAATTTGAAGCAAAAGATGCAACTTATATTTGTCGTTGTGGATTATCCCAGCACAAACCTTATTGTGATGGTTCGCATAAAAAAGCAACAGAAAATGGTGTGGATTTAACTGAAAAAGCAACTTTCAATCCCGAATTATTAACTGCAGAAGTTATAGAAGGACCTGTTGTTTCGCTCACTGATGACGAAAAATTATGTGCTTTTGCTCGATTTTGTGACAATGGAAAACGTATTTGGAACCAAGTTGAAGATTCTACACAAAACTCTGTTGATTTGAGTGTTGAAATGGCACATCATTGTCCTTCTGGACGGTTGATTGTTTGGGATGAAAATAATCAACCAATTGAAGATGATAACACCTCAGCTTCTGTTGGAATTATTGAAGATGTTGCGAATGATTTGAGTGGTCCTTATGCATTATGGGGAGGAATTCCGCTAAAAAGTGCGAATGGCGAATATTACGAAGTGCGAAATCGACAAACAATTTGCCGTTGTGGACAATCTTCTAATAAGCCTTTTTGTGATGGAACACATGCTTCTATGAGATTTCAAGATGGATTACCAAAGCAACCAAAAGCAGACGGGAAAGTTTTTTAATAAAATGATATTAACATAAAAACGCTCAAGAAAATCCTGAGCGTTTTATGTTAATAATGATGTTTATATTTTTAATTATTAATAACACCAGAACCTAAAAGTTCATCTTCCTTGTACCACGCACAGAATTGACCTTCTGTAATTGCAGATTGAGGATTTTCGAACTCGACATACATTCCGTTTTCAGCTTTGTGTAAAATTGCTTTTTGCAAAGGTTGACGGTAACGAATACGCGCCATCACTTCCATTGTTTCGTCTGTTTTTAAAGTTAAATCTTCGCGAACCCAATGTACTTCTTCCTCTTTTATAAACAATGCTTTCTTCAACAAACCAGGATGATCAGCACCTTGACCTGTGTAAACAACATTTGTCTCTACATCTGTATCAATAATAAACAAAGGTTCTACTTTTCCTCCAACCCCTAATCCTTTTCTTTGACCACGAGTGAAATAATGCGCACCTTGATGTTTACCTACAATTTCTCCGTCTTCTTGTTTGTATGAAAAACCTTTTGCTTCGAAATCTAATGCTTCATATTTATTTGTAAAAGTTGGAATTTCTCTTTTATATCCGTTCCAATCTTTGGCTATTTCAATAATTACACCTTCTTTTGGTTTTAATTGTTGCTGCAAAAATTCAGGTAAACTAACTTTTCCAATAAAACATAAACCTTGCGAATCTTTCTTATTCGCTGTAACCAAGCCTTGCTCTTTTGCAATTCTTCTTACTTCTGGTTTTTCTATGTCTCCAATTGGGAATAATGCTTTGCTTAATTGATCTTGCGACAATTGACACAAGAAATACGATTGATCTTTATTGTTATCATTACCTTTTAACAATTGAAAAATCTCTTTTCCATTTTCATCAATTGTAGAAGTTTTTCGTGCATAATGTCCTGTTGCAACGTAATCCGCTCCAAGTTCTAAAGCTGTTTTCAAAAACAGATCGAACTTAATTTCTCGGTTACATAACACATCAGGATTTGGTGTTCTTCCTTGCTCGTATTCATTGAACATATAATCTACAATACGTTCTTTGTACGAATCAGACATATCAATTACCTGAAAAGGAATATCTAATTTTTTAGCTACCAACAAAGCGTCTGCACTATCTTCTATCCATGGGCATTCATCTTCCAACGTTACCGATGCATCGTTCCAATTACGCATAAATAATCCGATCACATCATAGCCTTGCTCTTTTAGCAAATAGGCTGTAACACTTGAATCTACTCCTCCAGAAAGTCCTACGACAACTCTTTTCATCTTAAAAAATTTCAGTCTACAAAGTTATAAAATAATATTCGACGAATGAATATCCTACATCAATCTATTTTTTGAATGATTTTGGCTGAAAAAATAAGATAAAAATAAGCGTACAAATTCCAGTTAAAAATGGATAATATAAGTTAGATAACACATCAACCGAAGAAACCTTTGTTGCACTTGAAATTGTATTTGCAGCTGCAACCGCTGCCAAAACTTGCGCACCATAAGGTAAGATTCCTTGTACAAAACACGAAACCGTATCCAAAATACTTGCCACACGTTTTCCCTCTAAATCATGATGATCAGAAATATCTTTTGCAATTTTACCACAAATCAAAATTGTAATCGTGTTATTTGCCAAACAAGCATTCGCCAAAGCTGTAAGCGACGCAATACTCATCTCAGCCTGACGTTTTGTTTTAATATTTTTGGTTAGATGATAAATGATAAAATCTAATCCACCATTCAAACGAATAATTCCAACAATTCCACCAATAATTAAACAAATAATACTCAACTCAAACATTCCTTTAAAACCTTCATTAATAGAAGAAACTAAGTCTAGTAAAGGAACACCAGAATAGAACAAACCAATTCCAAGAAACGAAAGAATTCCTACAATTAAAGCCCAAATCACATTAATTCCAGAGATTGCTAGTCCAAAAACTAATAGATAAGGTAAGATTAAAATCAAGTCAAAATCTAACTGTTTTCCTTGGAAATTGGTTGTGTCAAAATGTTGAGAAAGTGAAAAATATATAATCGTCGAAACAATAGCTGCTGGAACTACTATTCGAAAATTAGTTTTAAATTTAGATTTCATGCTCACTTCTTGCGTACGTGTTGCAGCAATTGTTGTATCAGAAATAAATGATAAATTATCGCCAAACATCGCTCCACCAACCACTGCACCTAACAAAATTGGCATAGAACCTGGGATCATTTTATCCATTTGCACTGCAATCGGAGCAACAGTTACAATTGTTCCAACCGATGTTCCCAAAGCAGTCGCAATAAAACAAGACAACAAAAAGAAACCTGCTACAATAAAGGAAGAAGGAAGATAATTCAAAAATAAATTCACTGTTGATTCTACAGCACCAATTGTAGATCCTAAACTTCCAAACGCTCCAGCGAGAAGAAAAATTAAAATCATCAACATAATTGTTTCTTCACCCGCATTCTTACAAAAAGCCTCGGCTTTCGTATGAAATGAAACCTTAGGGAATTGAACAAATGCAATTACGAGCGCCAACATGAAAACAACCAATGCTGGAACGGAGTAAAAATCGTTTAGATAAATAGATGCCGAAAAATAGACAAGTATGAAAATGATTAAAGGCAATAAAGCCCAAAAATTTCCTTTTTTTATGATCATATTACTAAAAATTCAGAAAAATATTCTGCAAATATCTATCGAAATTTTAAAACATGAAAATCAAATATTTATTGATTTATAAGTTTTTAGGACAGTAGAATAAAAAAAGGAACATCTTTCGAAAGATATTCCTTCATTTAGAAAAATTTTCTAAAAACTGTATTTTTATTTCGCAATTAATTTATTTGTTTGTGAAATTGCGCGCTCATTTTTTTCTTCAATCCAAGTTTTACCTTTTATTTTTCGCATCACATTATCGTATGTACGCATCAAAAATATGTTATAAATCGCTTCGGACAAATTTTTTGGTTTATGTGCCAACGAACGCAAACTCATCGAGAAACCTGGCGTCAAATATTTCATATAATGCCACCAACCTTCTGGCATATAAAGCATTTCTCCGTGTTTTAAGTCTGCTACCATCGGATTTATATTTTTCAGCGCTGGCCATTTATCAAAATCAGGATTATCAAAATCAATATCTTCTCGACAAATTACCGAATGCGGAATTTTGTACATGTATTTCGAATCCTTTGGCGGAACAATAATACAACGTTTTTTTCCTGCAAAATGAAAATGTAAAATGTTCGCTAAATCGATATCATAATGCATAAAAACATTCGATCCTTCACCTCCAAAAAATAACATTGGCATCGATTTGAAAAGATTCAAACCCAAATCTGGCATTTTATAATCTTGTTGCAATTTCGGAACTTGACTCATCAAATTGTACAAAAATATACGCAAATCTGTCGGCTCACTTTGCAACAAATCTACATATTCAGACATTTTCATCTTTGCTATTGGTTCATTTACTTTCTTCGTATAATCAACCGGATCATTATTGTATAAAGGGACAACCTTGTTGCCTGCAACTTGTTTTATATACTCAAAATTCCACTTTTCGTACGCAGGCCAATCCTCTGTAATTCGCTCTACTACAACTGGTTTTTGAGGTTTAACGTAATATTTCTGAAAATCTTTTGCAGAAATACTTTCTACTCTTTCAACTTCTGTGAAATTAAAATTCATCTTTTATGTAAAATAAAGTGCAAATTTACTTAACTTTTTTGTTAAATCTGAACGATGCAATTATTAAACCAATCTTTTTTAAATATGATTTAATAATTATTTTTGATTTGACGATTTATTAAATATACATTAAACTTTACTATAACTGATGATAGAAAATACATCAATTCTTTCATTATCTTTACATTGAATTTTTAAAATCTATTCGTTGAACACAAAAAATCTTTTTTTTTCCTTTTTTTTTATTCTGCTGAATACATTTTGTTGTGCACAGCAAATTTATCCGTATTTGGAACTTCAAAATGAAGAAGATTTTGAAAAAATAGAAGCAATTTCTCTCGAAAATGACTATAATTTTCATCATTTATTGGGTAATTTGAGTCATAATTTTACATTTCAGAACAATTCTTCGGAAGATATTTTGGCTAAATTTATTTATCCTTATCAAGCTTCTCAAAATGTGTACGAATTAAAAGCTTTTGTAAATGATAAAGTTTTCGAAATTCAATCCAAATCTATTGTAGATATTCGAAAAGAGTTAAAAAATATTGATGCTTCAACTATTTTTAAAAATCAACAAAACAATCAAGTTTTACAATTAGATTTAGGAAAAATTCCTGCACATGCTACACTAAAAATTCAGCTAAAAGTTTCGAAAATTGTTGAAGAAAATAGTTTGAATTATCAAGTTTCGTTTTTAGAGTTTATCGTGAAACGAACAGAATCTTTTACCCAAATTAATCGTTGGAACAATCAATTGAATGGTTTTCCGAAAAACATAAATTCAGATATTCATCTTTCGGGAAATTTTCCGATTTCAAAAATTGTTTCTGATTTAAAATTTTCAAAGGAAGATGATCGAAATTATGTTTCAAAAAATTCCGATAAAAAGATTCCAACTCTTCAATATGCTTATACAAAAAATGAACTACAAACAGGAATTGAAACGTTTACTGAAAATGGTTGCGATTATATTTTAGGAACAATTGAACCTGCAAATAATCCTTCTAAATATGATGCTCCGCGAGAATTTTTATTCGTTTTGGATGCTTCTGGTTCTATGATGAATCAACCAATTGAAACCACCAAAAAATTGATGTATCAACTTCTTCCAAATCTAAACGAAACAGATAAATTTAATGTGTTGGTTTATTCTACGAAAAATGAATTAATTTTTAATTCTTCTCAATTTCCAACGAAAGAAAACATCAATTTAGCTTTAGAAAAAATTAATTCTTTGAATGGAACTGGCGAAAAATTATTGGATGAAACAATCAAACAAATTCAGAAAAATCCTTTTGATAAAAATTATAAACGAATCATTACAATTATTTCTGATGGAGCGATGAATTTGAATGAAACTGTTTACAATTCACTCCGAAATTATGCAAAAGATACTCAATTTTTAACATTAGGAATTGGAAAGGAATTGGACTATCATGCGATGAATTTCATAAGTTTAGCAACAGGAACGCTTCCGATTACGGTCAATGAACCAAGAGAATTGAATCAGAAAATAACACAATTTCTGCAAGCTGTTTTGAATTCTTCTATTTATCATCTTAAAGTTCAATCATCCCAAATCAACCTCAACGAAACGTTTCCGAAGAATTTCAATACGTATTTAGCTCAAAATTCTGTCAATTTTGTTTCACGCGATTGTAATCGTCGTTATCCAAAAAAAATAGAAATTATTGGTAATCAATCGAACCAAAATTTCACTCAAAATTTTGAAATCAAACAACCAAATCCAAGTGAATTTACCGAAGCAATTAAGTTTTATTGGGCAAAACAAAAAATTGATTATCTCTTAAAAGATGAGGAACGTTGCGGTGAAATGTGCAAAAAAGATGGACGATATCGAAAAGAAATTGAGAAAATTGGAACTGAATTTAACATTTCAACACCTTATAATTTATTGATCCAGAAAGGAAATATAGAAAATTACAACAATGATTATGATACAGATGGCGATGGCGTGATGGATATCGAAGATGAATGTCCGTATATAAAAGGAAATCGTTTTGGAAATGGTTGTCCAGAAAGCAATTTGAGTGATAAAAAGATTGGAAATTATGTTCAAGATTATTCAAATTATTTAATGGAAACCGTCGAATTTGATTTTGATAAAGCTGAAATCAGAGCTATTGATTATCCAAAATTGAATGAAGTTGTTGCAATTATGAAACGAAATCCATCACATCATTTTGTTATCGAAGGTCATACAGATGCGGTTGGAACAGAATCTTACAATATAGATTTATCACAACGAAGAGCAAACGCTGTGTTGAATTATTTGATAGAAAAAGGCTTAAATAAAAATCGATTTTCAATTTCCGCTAAAGGTTTTTCAGACTTGAAACACAAAGAATGCAATCCTGCTGCAAATTGTATTGATTGGAAAAATTTTGAAAATAGACGAGTTAGATTTAAGATAAAATAATTATTGTAACAAAAAAAGACCAAGCTTTCACTTAGTCTTTTGTATCTTATAATAATTAACAGCTTAAGAAATTCTTTCAATCAAAGCCATGTAGAATCCATCATAATTAGTTTGAGATGGATAATGCATTTTATCTGAAACCATTTTATAATTTGGATTATTCTTCAAGAATTTTTCTACTTGCTGCTCATTTTCTTGTGGTAAAATAGAACAAGTTGCATAAACCATCATTCCACCAACTTTAATGATTTTAGAATAATCAGCTAATATTTTTTCTTGTGTTGCTAATATTTCGTCAATAAATTCTGGTCTTAATTTCCATTTTGCATCAGGATTACGTTTCAAAACTCCCATTCCAGAACAAGGTGCATCAATCAATAAGCGATCAGCAGAATTCTCCATACGCTTGATTGTTTTTGCTTCAATCACCTTTGTTTGTACATTCTGAACATTGTTACGTTTTGCACGACGTTTCAATTCTTTCAATTTCCAATCGTACAAATCCATTGCAATAATTTGCCCTTTGTTTTCCATCAAAGCAGCTAAATGCAATGTTTTTCCTCCGGCACCAGCACAAGCATCTACCACACGCATTCCTGGCTGAACACGTAAATAAGGCGCAATCAATTGCGATCCTGCGTCTTGAACTTCAAACCAACCATTCTGAAATTCATCTGTACGGAAAATATTTGTTTTCTCTTCAAGCTCTAAAGCATCTTGATATTTCGATAAAACTTTCGTTTTTATTCTACGCTCCTTCAACGCTTTTTGTAATGTTTTACGGTCTGTTTTCAAGGAATTCACACGTAAAACTGTTGGTGCTTGCGAGTTCATTGCATGCACTTCATCTAACCAACGATTTCCCAACGACTTCTCTCCTAACTCGAACATCCAATCTGGATACGATTCTGCAACCGCAATATTTTTAGACGAATTGTGATGTCTTTTCAAGACTTCTTTTGGATAGATTTTTTGAAATTCTTCCCATTTTGGTAACGTTTGCTCTGGATCTAAAGCAAACCAAGTTCCAACAAACTCCCAAATTGTATCAGGAGAAAGCGGACGGCTCATTGCCCCTTCAACCAAACGTTTCCAACGAACTAAATCGTAAACCGTTTCGGCAATAAAAGCACGATCGCGCGCTCCCCATTGCTTATTCGATTTCAATGTTCGCTCAACTTCTTTATCTGCATATTTTCCTTCGAAGAAAATTTGTTGCAATGTGTCGGTAATTCCGACAAATAAATTTTTATATGGTAAAATCTTCATAACTCGGTGCAAATTTACAAAGACTTAAATGATTAGCGTAATTAATTTATAAGATTATACAACTTCAAAAAGATCTTTTATCTTTTGAGGAACCTCAACCACTTTATTTTGCTGATAATCGAAGGTCACAATTCCTGTTTTCGCTTTTGCAATTAATTTATCTTTTGTAGAAATTTTATAGATTACATCAAAACTAACACGCGAAAAATCTTGCACACCAATCTCAATCAACAATTCATCACCATAAAAAGCTTGATTTTTATACTCAATCGCAACATCACCCATAATCACACTTACACCTCCAAAATCTAATTCCGAATAGCCATAATGTTGAAAAAACTGAATTCGCGATTCATGTATAATGGACAATACTTTATCGTTTGCCAAATGATTTCCATAATTGAGATCAGTTATGCGTACTGGTATTATTGTTGAAAATAAAAATTTGTCTAAAAAATCTAATTTTATACGAGCCATTTTGTAGATATCTTTGCTCAAAGATAAGAAAGTTGTATAAAAAAAAAAACGGGTTTAAGCTCCTCAGCTTAAACCCAATTGATTTTAAAAAAAACTTACACTAGTAAGTATAAATTTAACATTAAAAAAAATCAATCTTACTCTCTACTACCTATGGTCAAATTTAGAAATAATTTAATAAATACCAAAACTTTTTAGAAATTTTTTATTATTCTTTTTTATTTAAAATAAGACTGATATAAAAAACTCTAAATATTTAGATTATTATATAAAAAAATACTCTATTAAATACGACCTATATAAATAAAACATGCTATTTTTTATATTTGTGAAAAATAGTAATTTGCAAGGCCAAACTTTTAACATGAATTTGATTCAATACATTCATCAACATCTTAATTCTATTTCAGAAAAATCAATCAACAATACAGTAAATTGTTTGAATGAAGATAATACCATACCCTTTATTGCAAGATATAGAAAAGAGGTCACAGGAAATCTTGATGAAGTTCAAATTTCTGCTATAAAAAAACTGCAAAATCAATACAATGAAATTGTTTCTCGAAAAGAATTTATTTTAAAAACATTGGAAGAGCAGAATCAATTGAGTAACGAATTACAACAACGTATTCAGAAAAGTTTTGATTTGGTTCAATTAGAAGATTTATATCTTCCTTATAAAAAGAAGAAAAAAACACGTGCAACCATTGCAAAAGAAAAAGGTTTAGAGCCTTTGGCAAAAATCATCATGAAGCAAAATAATATTCCTGATTTGGATGATTTAGCAAAAAAATATCTAAATGAAGATGTGATAAGTATCGAAGATGCTTTTGCAGGTGTGCAAGATATTATTGCAGAATGGATCAATGAAAATGAGTATGTGCGTCATCGATTGCGAGATATTTTCAGAAAATCTGCTTTGATTGAAAGTAAACTAATAAAATCTAAAATAGATGATGAAGATTCGGCTAAATACTCGAACTATTTTGAATACGAAGAACTATTGAAAAAAATTGCTTCTCACCGATTATTGGCTATTTTACGCGGCGAAAATGAAGGCTTCTTGAAAGTAAATGTATCAATTGATAAAAAAGAAGCCTTCAAATTTCTTGAATACACGTTGATCAAATCTATTCAACCAGAAGTTTCTTGGGTTATTGAAGAAGCTATAAAAGATGCATACAAACGACTTTTGGCTCCTTCAATCTCGAATGAAGTGTTGAAAGAAGCAAAACAAAAAGCAGATGAAACATCAATAAATGTTTTTTCGAAAAACTTAAATCAATTGCTTTTGGCGCCACCTCTGGGAGAAAAACGAATTTTAGCGATAGATCCTGGTTACAAATCGGGTTGTAAAGTGGTTGTATTAGATGAGCAAGGTGATTTGTTGCACAACGAAAACATCTATCCGCATGCGCCTCAAAATGAAAAAACACAAGCCATCAAAAAACTAAAATCGCTTATCAATGCTTATAATATCGATGCAATTTCGATAGGAAATGGAACAGCTTCTCGCGAGACTGAAAATTTGGTTCAGAATATTGCATTTGATCGTCCACTAAAAGTTTTTGTTGTAAATGAAGCTGGTGCTTCGGTTTATTCGGCTTCTAAAATTGCGCGCGACGAATTTCCGGATAAAGATGTTACCGTTCGCGGTGCTGTTTCTATAGGCCGCCGTTTACAAGATCCTTTGGCAGAATTAGTAAAAATAGAGCCAAAATCGATTGGAGTTGGTCAGTATCAACATGATGTCGATCAAACTTTATTGAAAAATGAGTTGGATGATGTTGTTTCTTTCTGTGTAAACAAAGTTGGTGTAAATCTGAACACAGCAAGCAAACATTTACTAAATTATGTTGCAGGAATTGGTGAAAAAATGGCTGAAAATATTGTAGAATATCGAAGCGAAAATGGTGCATTTAATTCGAGAAAAGAGTTACTAAAAGTTCCTCGTTTGGGTGAAAAAGCATTCTTACAAGCTTCTGCTTTTTTACGAATTCCGAATGCAAAAAATCCGTTAGATAATTCTGCTGTTCACCCAGAATCGTATACACTTGTAGAGAAAATGGCGAAAGATTTGAAAGTTGATTTGAAAGATTTGATTCAAAATAAAGAATTGATTAATCAACTTGATTTAACCAAATATATTACCGAAAAAGTAGGTTTACCAACTTTAGAAGATATTAAAAAAGAACTTGAAAAACCTGGTTTAGATCCGCGTTCTACAGCCAAAGTTTTTAGTTTTGATCAACGATTAAAGAAATTTGAAGATTTGCAATTGGGCATGAAAGTTCCTGGAATTATTAATAATATTACCAATTTTGGCTGTTTTGTAGATATAGGAATCAAAGAAAATGGTTTGATTCATATTTCTAAAATTTCGAATGAATTTATTTCAGATGTAAATTCAAAAGTGCATTTGAGTCAACAAATTGAAGTAACCGTAATTGGAATTGATACAGAAAAACGTAAAATTCAATTGTCTTTGATTGATTAAGGAAAATAATTTCAAAATTAAAAGGCAATCTAACGAAAGATTGCCTTTTTGATTTTATTATTTTCTGAGCAGAAATTAATCCTCAAATTTTACTTTATATTGTTTATCAAACTCTTTTTTCTGCGCATCAGTCATTTTACTACGCATATATTTTATTGTAAATCCACCAATCATTTTATCACCTTTATAATACATCCAATCTGATAATTTAGTTGGATCTATCACAATTGTATCATTGTGTTTAACCAATTTTGTGTATTGAGGTACGTTGTCCACAATTCCTTTTAATTGGTCGTTGTCCGAATATACATCACGAATCCAAATATGCTCTTTTTGTGTCGCATTCGGAATATCATACATTTGTTTGACAATAAAATTAGTTGTCGTTGTATCTTTCATCGACAACGCCAATTTGAAATCATCAAACGTTTGTTGCGCTTCCTTCCCAATACTATCCAAATCTTTTTGTTCTTGCTTTTGCTTATCCAAACCTTTATAAGCTTCTACTCCAGCATTTTCTTTGTTACCACAAGAAAATAATAAAACCGAAAAAGCTATTGCGAATAATGTATATTTCATAATTGTATTTCTTTGATTGTTGTCCTATAAAGTTACATAAATTTATTCAAAATAAGATAAATTCAACTCTTTTGGTGTTGGCTGAATCCATTTTTGATGACCAAAATAACTCCAAGTTGTATAAGCTAAATTGTAATTTGGATTTGTAAATTGATAATAATCGCTACCATTGACAGAAACTTTTGCATCCACAAAAACTTTGACATCTTTCACACCATTTTTCGCATAATCATATTTTACATAACGTGCAAATTGCCACATCATATCTGGGCTAACCGCCATTTTTGACATTTGTTTGAAGGTTAGATATTTTGTCAAATCTACTTTCTCGCGTTTCAAGAATTTACCTTTTTTCTGCGGATCTGGTTTCGAAACATATACCACAACTTCACCCGCTTTGTTACGCAACATCATTCGCCAAGCCATGCGATGACCTTCCTCTGTCCAAAAAACATTTCCTGGAATAAAATAATGACGAACAGGTAAATATATTTGCCAAATCACATAGAAAAACATCAAATAAGAGAACATGACACGACGTGTTGTCAATAAATTATCATCATCCGAACGATCCATCATAAATGATTTTTTAGGAAAAACAACTTCCTGAATCTTAACGGGATCATAAAAGAAAATTAACATTGCCAAAGCAAAGAAAGGAAATATTCCAATCCCGAAAACTGCAGAATTGAAAATATGAAAGGCTACAGCACATTTGAAAGCGATTCCACGCGTTCTATTCATCAACATTGCAGGAATAATCAATAAATCGAAAAAGAATCCGCCCCAAGCAAAAACTTGTGCAAACTCTAAACTACTTACAACTTTTCCTAATCCAATCAAATTATATTTTGTTGTTAATAAATCGCCATATTCGTGAAATTTCATTTGTAAAAAAACACCGTTAAACCAATCTGGATAAATCTTTGCAAAAGCCGCAAAAACATACACAATTAATAACTGGATAATGAATAATGTTGGTACCCAATTGCGCATGGTTAGACGTTTTATTTTCGGAAAAATTAAACTATCAATCGAAAAGAAATGATGCGCAGGAATTATCGTCATCATCCACGAAACTAGCATAAACAGATAATAATGGTTGTTGTAGCTTGTTTTTTGCATGAAATACGTCAACGACCATAAAATAGTAAATACTATAATCGAAAATCGGTAAGCAAATCCAAACACGATAAACCAGCCTAAAATTCCCATGAGCACGTACAAATAAATCATATTTTGTCCCAAGAAGACATTTGTCCACTCGAATCCGATGAACGAAAATGTAATGTGCGGTTCAACAAAATTTGTTTGTACCCAACCTGTAAAAATGGCTCCCCAACATTCTGCAACAATTAATAAACCAAAGATTATTCGGAAAATTACAAGTGGAGAATTATCAACTTTTCGGAATAAATATTCGCTAAACATGATTGATTGTTAATTTTGGCTAATTTAAAAATAACCTTTAGAGTTTAGCTACTTTTAACGTATATTTATTGTATGAAAACGAGGAAAATTATTTTGTTTGATGGAATTTGCAATTTATGCAATCAATCTGTTCAGTTTGTGATAGAACATGACAAAAAAAATCAATTTCGTTTTGCTTCTTTACAATCTGATTTTGGACAAAATTTCTTGAAAGAAAATAATTTAGACGCTACTCAATTTGATTCTGTCGTTTTTATTGAAGATGATAAATTTTATACCAAATCATCTGCAGCACTTAAAATTTCGAAATATTTGGACGGAATAACTTCGTGGTTGACTATTTTTATGATTGTTCCAAAACCTTTGCGCGATGTGGTTTATAGTTTTATTGCGAAAAATCGTTATCGTTGGTTTGGAAAACAAGAAAGTTGCTGGCTTCCTAGTCCAGAATTGAAGGCGAAGTTTTTAGATTAAATTTTAAAGCTTTAACAAATAAAGCCAGTATTTTTTATCAAAAATTGGTTTTGTTCTTTGTTCATTACAAACCCTAAATCTTCATAAAGATGTCGAGCTGAATTCATAAATTCTGATGTATGAAGTGCGATAATTTTTTCATCTGATTCTTTTGCAAATAAAATACAAATTTTTATTAATTCTCTACCTATTCCTTTTCCTAAAAAATTAGGATGGACTCCAACCATTCTCAATTAAGTCCAATCTTTTTCGAATATTTCGGTAGGATTTCCTTTCGAAACTAAAAAAGCCATACCAATAATCTGATTATCGAATTCGCAAACAAAACAAGTAGATTTGGAAAGTAAATATCTATACGATTGTTATGCACTTAAAAAAGAGTACATCTTATTCCAATTCAAAGGGTTTAAAACATGTTCGAATTGTTGATAAGAATCTATCCCAAGAGTACGAAGATTTTCAACATCAGATAATGTTGCTTCTCTATAAGTTAAAACCATATATATTTCTACTGACTTCTGTATTTCTCAATTGCAGCTTTTATTTTTTCGCGACGATTAGATGGTGATGGATGCGTACTCTGAAACTCTGGAACTTGGCTTCCTCCCGAAGCTTCTTCCAAAATATCCATTACACCAATCAATGCTTCTGGATTATATCCTGCTTGAATCATAAATCGAACGCCCAAATCATCAGACTCCAATTCATCATCACGACCATATTTCATGTTCACCATATTTGCCACAACTTGCGCATAATAAGCCGAATTTGCGTCTCCAGCTGCAACACCTGCCGCTCCTGCAATTCCTTGCGAAAGTTCTTGTTTCGACATTTGTTCTGCACTATGACGCGCAATAACGTGACCAACTTCGTGTCCCAAAACTCCAGCCAATTGATCTTCGTTTTGCAAACGCGTCAACAAAGCTTCGGTAATAAAAATTGGGCCACCAGGCAATGCAAAAGCATTTACAGTTCGATTATCTGCTAACACATAAAACTGAAATGGATAATTCGTTTTATGCGCATCACTAGTATTGACCACTTTCGCGCCTACTCGTTTTACAAGTTCTTGGTATTGGGCATTGCGAGATAGTCCACCAAACTCTTGAGCCATTTGCGGAGCCGAATTAATTCCCATCGCAATTTCGTCATCTTTGGTTAATGAAATATATTGCTTTTCGCCTGTAATTTCATTGACTTCCGAAGAAGAAAAATATTTTATAACAGAAAAAATAACAATTGCTGCGGCAATTATTAATTTCATCGACGTTCCGCCCTTTTGCATATCAATATAAGGTGTTAATTATTTTTTGTGCCTTTTCTTTAAAATCTCCAAAACATCTTTTAATTCAAAGCCACGCGCATGTAAAGCCATAAGGTAATAAAAGAAAACATCTGCCGATTCTTCCAAAAAGTTTTCGTCGTTATCTTGTTCCGAAGCAATCACCATTTCTACGGCTTCTTCCCCCATTTTTTTAGCGATTTGCGAATTACCTTTTTTATGAACACGTTTCATTTTAGATTTTTTCGCATCCTCTAATTTCGCCTCTTCCATCATTATTTCCAATTTCTTTAAGAATGGAAATTTTTTCTCTTTTTTGACTTCAGAAGTATTTTCATTAAGTTCCATAAAATCGTTTGTTTTCATAGATTTTTTTAAACGTAGAATAAATTTAAGAAATTCTACCGAATTATTTATCTCAATTCTATTGCCAATATTACTATTTTTTGAAAAAAAAGAAAGTTTTTATTCACATTTATTTCTAAAAAAATAAAATTCTAATCAATTCATTCAATTAATTTTTAAGATTGTTGTTCACTTTTATTTTAAGATAAAAAAACGTATTTTTACGCGAAAATAAACATAGCGCAAACACAATGAACACAAACGATTTTTCCATTAGACATATTGGAAACAATGCGCAGCAAGCAGCTGAAATGCTTTCTGTTATTGGGAAAGATTCTATTGATTCTTTAATTGAGGCAACAGTTCCTCAGAACATTCGATTGAAAAATGCTTTGGATCTACCAGAAGCTTTATCAGAATTTGAAGCTATTAATCATTTAGCTGAAATCGCTTCAAAAAATAAAAAAGTAAAAAATTATCTTGGATATGGATATTATGGTACAATTTTACCAGCACCAATTCAACGTAATATATTAGAAAATGCTGGTTGGTACACAGCTTATACACCATACCAAGCGGAAATTGCGCAAGGACGTTTAGAAGCTTTATTAAATTTCCAAACTGTTATTTCTGATTTAACAGGTTTACCTATCGCAAATGCCTCTTTATTAGACGAAGGTACTGCATGTGGTGAAGCAATGCACATGTTATTTGAATCTCGTTCTCGTGATCAAAAGAAAAACAATGTCAACAAATTTTTTGTAGCAGACAACTTATTCCCTCAATCTGTAGCAGTTTTAGAAACGAAAGCACACGGTTTAGGAATTGAATTAGTTGTTGGAAACTTTGAAACAACTGAATTAACAGAAGAATTCTTCGGAGCGATTGTACAATACATCGGAAAAGGAGGACAAATCAATAATTATAAATCATTTGTAGAAAAAGCAAATGCGGTTAACGTAAAAGTTGCTGTTGCAACAGATTTATTAGCTTTAACATTATTAACACCTCCAGGTGAATGGGGAGCTGATATCGCAATTGGTACTTCTCAACGTTTTGGTGTTCCAATGGGATACGGTGGACCACACGCAGCTTTCTTATCTTGTACAGAAGAATATAAGCGTGTAATTCCAGGACGTATTATTGGAGTTTCTCAAGATCGTTTAGGAAATTATGCATTGCGTATGGCTTTACAAACGCGTGAACAACATATCAAACGTGAAAAAGCAACTTCTAACATTTGTACTGCACAAGTATTGTTAGCAGTTATGGCTTCTTTCTACGCGGTTTATCACGGTAAAGATGGTTTACAATATATCGCTGATCAAATCCATACTAAAGCAGCTGTTTTACACGGAGGTTTAGAGCATTTAGGATTTAAATTAGTGAATACAAATTTCTTCGATACAATTCAAATTGAGGTTGAAAACTCTGACGAAATTGTGAAGATTTTTGCAGAAGAAGAAATTAATGTAAATGGATTCGAAAACGGAAAAATTTCAATCACAATTGATGAAATGACTTCTGAAGAAGATATTTTTGAAATTTTAAGTGTTTTTGCAACAATTAAAAACACAGAAGACGGTTTCGAATTTGAAGTAGATGATTCTTATTTACCTCAAGATTTAATCAGAACTTCTGATTTCTTAACACACGAAAACTTCAATTTATATCATACAGAAACAGAATTAATGCGTTACATCAAACGTTTAGAACGTAAAGATTTAGCGCTTAACCAATCGATGATTGCATTAGGTTCTTGTACAATGAAATTGAATGCTGCAACAGAATTATTGCATATGTCTTGGGAAAGAATGGGGAATGTACACCCTTTCACTCCAAAAGATCAAGTAGAAGGTTACCAAACATTAATCAAAAACTTAGAAGATTATTTAGCTGTAATTACAGGTTTTGATGCAACTTCTTTACAACCAAATTCTGGTGCACAAGGAGAATATGCAGGTTTAATGGTTATTCGTTCTTACTTTGAGGCAAAAGGAGAAGGACACAGAAATGTAGTGTTGATTCCACAATCTGCTCACGGAACTAACCCTGCTTCTGCTGCAATGGCTGGAATGCAAGTTGTTGTTGTGAAAAACTTAGAATCTGGTGAAACAGATTTAGTTGACTTGAAAGAAAAATGTGAAAAACATAAAGATAACTTAGCTGCATTGATGATTACTTATCCATCAACTTATGGCGCTTTTGATAGCAATATCGAAGAAGTTACTGAAATGATTCACGCATACGGAGGTCAAGTTTATATGGACGGTGCAAATATGAATGCACAAGTTGGATTAACTTCTCCAGGAAATATTGGTGCAGACGTTTGTCACTTAAACTTACACAAAACATTCGCTATTCCTCACGGAGGTGGAGGACCTGGTGTAGGACCAATTTGTGTTAAAGCACACTTAGCTCCTTTCTTAGGATCTTCTCCATTAATCGAAACTGGAGGAAAAGAAGCGACAAATACATTTGCTGCAGCTCCTTATGGTTCTGCGTTCATTTTACCAATTTCTTACTCTTACATTTTAATGTTAGGAGCAGAAGGTTTATTGAAAGCGACACAAGGTGCAATTTTAAATGCTAATTACATGAAAACTCGTTTAGAGAAACATTTTGACATTTTATATACAAATGGAAACAATGTAGTGGCACACGAATTTATCTTAGATTGTCGTCCATTCAAAAAAGCAGGTATCGAAGTTACTGATATTGCAAAACGTTTGATTGATTACGGATTCCACGCACCAACAGTATCTTTCCCAGTTGCTGGAACGTTGATGGTAGAGCCTACAGAATCAGAAAACAAAGCAGAATTAGATCGTTTTTGTGATGCATTAATTTCTATTCGTCAAGAAATCGACGAAGTTGCAAACGGAGATTATCCAGTTGACAACAATGTATTACACAACGCGCCTCACCCAATTCACTTGATTACAGCAGACGAGTGGGAATATCCTTACTCTCGTTCTAAAGCTGCATATCCAGCAGAATGGGTTCGCGAGCGTAAATTCTTTGCATCTGTTTCTCGTATTGATGATGCTTACGGAGATCGTAACTTAATCTGTACATGTGCTCCTATCGAAGCCTATATGGATTAATTATTCTAGAAAGAATATATTATAAATACAAATCGCTCTGAGAAATCGGAGCGATTTTTTTATTGAAATAATTTAAATGTTTAAAATGTTTGTATTTCTTAATTTTTTTTAAAATTCATTCTAACTAAACTTTTAATATTAAAACATTTATGAAAAATTATGCTGCCGAGTTTTTCGGTACTTTTTGGTTAGTTTTCGGAGGTTGTGGTAGTGCAATCTTTGCAGCTGGTATTCCCGAATTAGGAATTGGTTACGCTGGTGTTGCATTAGCATTTGGTCTTACTGTATTAACAATGGCTTATGCAGTTGGTCATATTTCTGGAGGACATTTCAACCCTGCTGTCTCTTTCGGTTTATTTGCTAGAGGACGATTTGATGGAAAACAACTTATTCCTTATATTATTTCACAAGTACTCGGAGCAATTGCTGCAGCTGGTGTATTATACTTAATCTCATCTGGAAACTCAGATTTTGCAATTGACAATACCAAAGCTGGTGCATTCGCTTCCAATGGATATGGAGCCTTTTCTCCACATGGTTATAGCATGTTATCTGCTTTTCTAATTGAATTTGTCTTAACAGCCTTCTTCTTAATTGTTATTTTAGGTGCTACAGATAAATTTGCAAACGGAAAATTTGCTGGAATTGCTATTGGTTTAGCTTTAACATTAATCCACTTAATTTCTATTCCAATCACTAACACATCTGTAAATCCTGCCCGATCTACATCACAAGCTATTTTTGTTGGAGGAGAACCTCTTTCTCAACTATGGCTATTTTGGGTTGCTCCAATCGCAGGAGCAATTGTTGGAGGATTAATCTACAAATTTTTATTACAAAAAGACGAAAGTCATACATAAACCAAAAGCTCCAAAAGGAGCTTTTTTTAATTTATTATTTGTCCCGTCCTGAAATAGCGATACAAAAAAGAAATCGTTATTATGGAAGAAAGAAGCAATTATGTAAAACGTACTCA
>NZ_JACAGG010000083.1:0-779 GCF_030324375.1 Empedobacter sp. R132-2 | reverse complement strand
CGTTGTACGCAACCTTACTAAAACTAAATTATTAAATGAGTTCACTCGGTACAAATCTTATTCAAGTCATAAAAGATAAAGAATTTCAAGCTGTTACCAAAGACTTAACTGAAGTGGTAATTGATTCAAATATTGCTGAAGGATTACTAAAAGATGTCCCACTACTTTCAACAATTATAGGAACTTTTAATACAGTAACCAATATCAAGGATAAGCTATTTCTTAAAAAAATTCTTACATTTTTATATGAACTAAAATCAATTTCTGAAAATAAAATAGAAGAACAAATTAATAAAATAGAAGAAGATTTAAAGTATAGAACAAAAGTTGGCGAAAAATTATTATTTATTATTGACAAGTGTGAAGACACAGACAAAGCATCACTTACTGGTTTACTTTTTAAATCATTTTTAGAGAAAAAAATTGATTATGACCAATTCATTACAGGAACAAATATTATTGAAAAAACTCCGTTGCCTGATTTAATGTTTTTCATAGAAAATGATGTTGAAGAATTGGAATTAGACAATGGTGGTTCTGAATTTGTATCATATGGCTTAATGGAAATCAGAGTAACAAAACCCAATATTAAAGTTGGTGATGAAAAATATTATGGAGATAAATATATTCCATCAGATAATGAAATATTAGCAGATCGTTTAGAAATTACAGATTTTGAAATTGTAGCTAGTATAAGTTGGATTGGACAAATCCTTAGAGAAAATTTATGTAAAGAATAAAAGACAGCGTACAACTTCGGTTCAGTAAAAGCTATAACA
>NZ_JACAGG010000080.1:0-980 GCF_030324375.1 Empedobacter sp. R132-2 | reverse complement strand
ACCCGTAGTGCATTTAGGTAATATTAATTTTTAATTTGTTAATATTTCTATTTTGGTTTCTGTTTATTGATTGAATAATAGTAAGGGTTAGTATTTTTGATAGTATCCTTGTTTTAAACCCTAAAAAGCTTTTAGCATAATTACGTCTAATCATGAACTGATCGCATAATTGAGAGAATAACGTTTCTATCCTTTTTCTGTATTTGCGTATTACAAAAGGTTGATCTTTATAGCTTTTTTGATTTGTTCTCATAGGAACTTCCAGCTTAATATTGTGTGATGTAAACAAATCCAATTGGCATTCTGCGGATAAATATCCTTTATCACCTAAGAGCGTACAATTTTTAAATTGTTGTTTTATATCTTTCAGATAATGAATATCATGCACTGATGCTGGACTAATATCAAAACTTTGAAAGACACCTTCCGCTGAGCAAACCGCATGAAGTTTATACCCATAATAATGCATTTTCTGTGAAGCACAATAACCTTTATTTGGAATTGCATAATCGGTTTCTCTGCATATTTTGCTACGTGAGCTTCTTGATAATTTGCAAACTTCTAAAGGCATGCTATCCACAATAAAATACTTTTCAGAACCATTAAATTTTTCTGCTAACAGTTTTCGAATCCGTTCCATATGTATAAATAATCTTCTTTTTCGTCTATTATAAACACTGCGTTCTATAAGTGACTTAATATCAGAAGGTAATATTCTAAAAAGTTGATATTCACTATCAATACTCATGTATTCTGAAGTCAGATTTAGGGCAACTATTTCCAAGTCAGATAACCTGGGCTTTCGTATCTGAAATAAAAAATTCTCACTTTCAAGATCTAAACTCTTTAATACTTCTAAAATTTTATCGTAATTTGCTCTAAAGTTGTGCATTGAATTGTTTGTGTAGTAACTACAATTTACTGCTTTTTAGCAGGTTGTACAACTTTTATATACAATCTAATACAAATGCACTACCGGT
>NZ_JACAGG010000079.1:0-1037 GCF_030324375.1 Empedobacter sp. R132-2 | reverse complement strand
AACGTTGTACGACATAGTAAAACCGAACCAAACAAAATGAAAGTCAGAGAAGAAAAGTTAAGAACAATTATAGAATGGTCGGAGAAAAACGAAGATGTAAGAGTTCTTCTTCTGACAAGTTCACTTGTAAATCCTTTAGCACTTGTTGACGAATTTAGTGATTTAGACATTGAATTTGTTTTTGAGGATAATACAAATTACATTTCAGACAAAAGCTGGACGCTTAAATTCGGAAATCCAATTGCTATGATTGAAGAAGACGAAAGTTGTTTTAACCATAAACACGCAATGAAAATGCTACTTTATGAAGACGGTGTGAAAGTAGATTTTAAACTTTACAGCAAATCAAAATTTATAAAGGAAACGCAAGAGAAAGAATTACCAGAAGATTGGGATATTGGTTATAAAATTTTAATTGATAAAGATGGTATTACAAAGCAAATGCTGAAACCAACTTATCAAATTTCCATTATCAAAAAACCGTCTGAAAAAGAGTTTCAAAATCTAATAAACGATTTTTGGTGGGACACAACTTACGTGGCAAAGTGTCTTGTGAGAGATGAAATATTCTATGCGAAATTTATGTCGGAAACCGTTATTCGCACAGAATATTTAATTCCTTTAATTGAATGGCACATTGCAAGTGAACACAATTGGAACATAACGACCAATAAATATGGACGACTTTTCAAAAAGTATCTTAACCAGGAAATGTGGGCTAAAACAGAACAAACATTTTCAGGGAGCAATATAAAGGAAAATTGGACTGCTCTATTTTCAATGACTGATTTAGTTTCAGAAATAGGAACTGAATTGTCAAAAAAATTAGAGTACAAATACCCGGATAAATTAGAAAATGACATACGAAAATATTTAGCTGGACTAAAACCCAAAACATAACTACGTCGTACAACATCGTATTGGCAATAGGCGGGCTGAACGGCTTCGTATCAACGGAAGTGCAAAATTCAATTTCTGTTCTTCGATTAAAGTTCAGTGCTAAAAATCCCGCCCATCGCCAATACGCGGCACGTTGT
>NZ_JACAGG010000078.1:0-1126 GCF_030324375.1 Empedobacter sp. R132-2 | reverse complement strand
GAGTTCAGAGCTATATAATCTCATATTCTGATTAAGACTCAACTCTTTCTTATCAAATTCTCAAATAGAAATTCGGGTTAAAAACCCATTAGTAAGGAATCGAGTTATTGATAAGTTTCACTTCTCATTAAATTCAAATTTATGGAAAAAATTGTTATTGGTATTGATGTGAGTAAATTAACTTTAGACATCTGCATTCAAGAAAATGGAGTGAATCGTTTTGATACTATTGCTAATACTGAAAAAGCTATCAAATCTTTTTTGAAACAATTTGTTAAGAGACAAAATATTCTAATTGGAATGGAGAATACAGGGAGATTTAACATCCTTCTTTACAACGTATTAATTCAACATTCTTTTGCTGTTTATGTCATCAATCCTTTGCATTTGAAAAAAAGTATGGGATTAGTTAGAGGTAAAAATGATAAAATTGACAGCGAACGTATTGCTGTATTTTTACTTAAAAATTATATGGATCTTCAACAGTGGAAGCCTAATTCGAAAGTCATTGAAAAGATAAAATTATTGAATGCTGAAAGAAAACATCGCGTTAAAATAAGAGCAGGATTACTAGCTCAAGCAAAAGATGAACAATTCTTAAAATCAACTATGGATAAAGCTGTATTACGCTTAAACACTAAGCTTATTGATGTCTTAACGAAACAAATTAATGAAATAGAAGAAAGAATCTATCAATTAATTAACGAAGATGAACAGCTTCATAATCATTATAAAAGAATACAATCAATTCCTGGTGTAGGAAAAGTTTTAGCATTTAATATGTTGATTAAAACAGATGGTTTTACAACCATAAATACACCTAGACAAATGGCTTGCTATGCTGGAATAGCTCCATTTGATTTTCAATCTGGAACTTCCATAAGGCGAAAACCGAAAGTTTCATCAATGGCTGATAAAGATTTGAAGAAACTATTGCATTTAGCTGCAATGAGTGCTATTCGTTTAGATAATGACTTGGCTATTTATTATCATCGAAAGGTAGAAGAAGGGAAAAATAAAATGTCGGTCTTAAACGCAGTCAGAAATAAAATAATTCACAGAATTTATGCACTAATTAAAAATCAAAATATTTATAAAAATAACTTGGTTTTGTCATAGAAATCAG
>NZ_JACAGG010000077.1:0-1147 GCF_030324375.1 Empedobacter sp. R132-2 | reverse complement strand
TGTAATCTTCCCTAAAAAACGGAACGTTTAAAAATATAGTTTATTAACTTAGGGATAATTATGAAACAAAGCAATTTTACAGAAGTTCAGATCGTCAAGATCTTATCAAAACAAAATCAAGGCAAAACAGTCAATGAAATTTGTCGTGAACATGGAATAAGCCAACCCACTTTTTATAAATGGAAGAGTAAATATGGCGGAATGGAAGCCCATCAATTAGCTCAATTAAAGGAACTAGAGAAGCAATTGTCCCGATATAAAAAAATTGTAGCAGAGCTTACTTTAGAAAACGTAGTTTTAAAAGATGTTATCGAAAAAAAGCTATAACGCCTTGTGAAAAACGAGAATTGGTGTTGTATTCAAAAGCAAAACATCAACTAAGTTCTCGCAGGGCTTGTCGTCTATTTAGCTTAAGAACATCCGTTTTTTATTATCAAAAAGTACGTAAAGATGAGGATGATAAAATACGTTTTCAATTGATAGCACTATCTAACGAGCATCAAACTTGGGGCTTTTGGATGATGCATTATCGTTTACGAAATTTAGGCTTTACTTGGAACCATAAACGAGTTTATCGAATTTATACTTCGATGAAACTTAACCTACGTAATAAACGTAAAAAAAGACTTCCTGCAAGTATTAAAGAGCCGCTTTTACGTCCGATTTATCCAAATGTAACGTGGAGTATGGATTTTATGCATGATAGTTTAGAAAACGGAAAAAGCGTGAGAAGTTTGAATATTATAGACGATTTTAATCGAGAAATTTTGAGTATTTGTATCGACACAAGTTTACCTTCAGCTAAAGTAATTTCTGAACTAGAAAAACTAATCGAATGGCGAGGGAAACCTGAGAAAATTAGAGTAGATAATGGTACAGAATTTATTGCTGAAAAACTAAAACTATTTTGTCAAAAAAAAGCCATTGAATTATATTATATTCAACCTGGGAAACCTACGCAAAACTCTTTGATTGAAAGATTTAATAGAACTTTTAGAACAGATTTTTTAAATGCTTATTTATTTGAAAATATCAAAGAAATGAAAAATTATACAGAAATTTGGATGTGGATGTATAACAATGAAAGACCACATAGTTCTTTGCAATATCTTTCTCCTAGAAACTTTTTATTGAAATATGGTAAGGT
>NZ_JACAGG010000008.1:0-89061 GCF_030324375.1 Empedobacter sp. R132-2 | reverse complement strand
TCTCTATCACCAAGTAGCACTCAATCTGATAGTTGAGATTTTATATCTTTCAAAAAATAAATATCATGAACAGATGCGGGACTAATATCAAGACTCTAGAAAACACCTCTTAAAAAACAAACAGCATGAAGTTTATAGCCATAAAAAGACAATTGCTGAGAAGCACTAAAACCTCTATTTGGTGCACAAAACTGATGCTCTTTGCAAAATTTAGAGTGATTAATTCTTGTTATTTCACAAACTTCCAACGGCATAATATCAACGATAAAACAATTTTTAAATTCATTAAATTCTTTCGCTAATTTGAGTCGAATATTATTAATTTGCTCTGATAATCTTCGTTTTCTACGATTGTAAATACTACGCTCAATTTTACAACTTAGCGCTTTAGGAAGATTTCGAAATAAATGATTTTCACTATCAATACCCATAAATTTAGCTGTTAAGACAAGATTTATGAGTTATAAATCAAAAAGTTTAGGTCTTCTACGTTGATAAATTAAAAGTGTATCTGTGGATATTTTCGTAGAACTTATAATATTCTTTCATAATTTGTAAGTAAGTTGTTCATTGTAAATGTTTTGTGCTTAAAACAATTTACTGATTTTCAATCAAATGAACAACTTTATTATTTAGTAATCAAAATGCACAACGGGTAAAACTAATATTTTTAATCATAATTTTGATTTAAGTTTTGTAAAAAATCAGCCATATCCTCAATTCGTAATTGCAGCTTACTCCCTACTTTAAGGCAGGATGAAGGCAACATAGTGGCAGTAGAGTGTATACAATACTTTTTTTGGACGGTTGAAAGTTGACAGCAATTCGTCTAAGTTCCCGATACTAAAATCAGAGATTTTCACTCGAACTGACGAAAAGTACAATTGTTTTTCAAGAGTTTTAATTTTGTTGACAGTTCGAGTTGAAAAAAAATGGTGAATCATTACACTCGAGTTTTGTATTTTCACTGTATGAAATGATTAGGCGGTGAATATTTGCTGAATCAAACAAATAGGCAGCGGCTACTTTTGGGTTATGGGCTCGGGAGAGGTTTCGAGAAGCGAAATAAATTAGTAACTAATCTATACTTTCATAATCTTTTTTATCGAGTTGATAATCAATAAACGATACTTTTCTGAGCTTCGCATTTCGTTTTGGAATAATAGGGTAACCTTTGGCTTCGGCAAATACTTTTGTGAATTTTGCGCCGAAATATAGAATTGTTGCAACATAATAAATCCACAACAAAAGAATAACCAACGAACCTGCCGATCCAAAAATGGTAGAATATTTGGAGTTTGCGATATAAATACCAATTAAATATTTTGCAATAAAGAATAGAATCGCCGTAAAAAACGCTCCTACAAAAGCTTGTTTTGCTTTGATACGTGCATCGGGAAGAATCTTGAAGAGAATATAAAATATCAAAATCGAGATTGAAATACTCAATGTATTATTAAGAAGAATAACTGTGGTCTTCGTCATAATGGTATCGAGTTCGAAAAGACTGAAAATTTCTTCTCCAAAACTCATTAATATACTATTTAATATTACTGTTGCTATTAAAACTATTCCTAATGAAAGGATAATCAAAAATGAAAGCCCTCTATTTATTACAAATTTCAACCAAGCTCTACGAGGAACTGCTTCGACACGCCAAATAAGATTGAGACTATCTTGCATATCGGTGAACATTGTTGTAGAACCAAAAATCAAAATTCCGATACCTATATATAAAGCAAGCGAACTATCTCCTGAAATGGTAGAATTTGTAACAAAATTTTGTACAGCTAAAGCGACATCTGGACCAACAATATTTTTAAGCTCATAAAACATTCGGTTTTCGATAGCATCTTTCTTAAAGAATAAACTTGCACTGGAAATTACAATCAGAATTAATGGTGAAAGTGAAAACAATGCGTAATAAGTTAACGAAGCGCTCAATTTCATAATTCGGTCCTCACCAAATTCAACAATTGTCTGTTTTAAAATATTAAAGTAGAATTTTAGTTGCTTCATTAAATTAATTACTTTAGAGATTAAAGATACAAATTCATAAAATCTATAACAAAAAAAAGACCATTCGATGAATGGTCTTTAAAAAAATATATTAAATCTTAGCTTACACTAACATTGTAACAGGATTTTCGATGTACATTCTTAATGTTTGTAAGAATTGTGCACCTGTTGCTCCGTCTACTGTTCTGTGATCACAAGCTAAAGATAATTTCATTGTGTTACCAACTACAACTTGTCCGTCTTTTACAACTGGTTTTTGAATAATTGAACCAACTGATAGGATACAAGAGTTTGGTTGATTGATAATCGATGTGAATGATTCGATTCCAAACATACCTAAGTTTGAAACAGAGAATGTTGATTTTTCCATTTCATCTGCTTTTAATTTGCGATCTCTTGCACGACCTGCATAATCTTTGACCTCAGCAGAAATTTGAGCAAATGATTTTTGATCTGTATTTTTAACAACAGGAACCAATAAACCATCTTCTACAGCAACTGCCACACCGATATTGATATCTCCATGTTGAATAATTTCTGTATCTGTCCAAGTAGAATTAACAGCTGGATGTTTGCGTAAAGCCATTGCACATGCTTTCACAATCATATCGTTGAATGAAATTTTCGTATCAGGCACTGAGTTTAATTGTTTGCGCGCAGCAATCGCATTATCCATATCCAACTCTACATTTAAGTAATAATGAGGAGCTGTAAATTTAGATTCAGCCAAACGTTTAGCGATAACTTTTCTCATTTGAGAATTTGGAATCACTTTATCTTCTCCAGAAACAAAAGTTTGAGCTGGTTTAACTGATTCAGATTTTGCTTCCGCTTTTGGTTGAGCAGATGGTTGATAATTTTCGATATCTTTTTTCACGATACGTCCATTATCACCAGAACCTTTCACCTCTGCTAAATTAATTCCTTTATCTTTTGCAATTGTTTTTGCTAATGGCGATGCAAAAATACGATCAGAAGAAGAAGTTTCTTCAACCTTATTATTTACATCTAATTGTACAACTACTGGTTTTTCGTCATCAACAACTTCTGTAGAAACTGCTGGTGCAGCAACTTTACCTCCGTTTGCTACAATTGCAGAAACGTCAGTACCAGCTTCACCAATAATTGCTAAAACAGAATCTACTGGTGCAGGCTCGTTCACTTTAGCTCCTTGATATAATAAAACACCATCAAATTCTGATTCGAATTCTTGCACTGCTTTATCTGTTTCAATTTCTGCTAAAATATCACCTTCCGCAACTTGATCTCCAACATTTTTGTGCCAAACAACTACAGTTCCTTCTTCCATTGTATCAGAAAGACGAGGCATTGTAATTACTTCCACATTTGCAGGAATTTCTGCAACAGGTTTTGCTTCTTCTGTTTTTGTTTCGCTGGGAGTTGATTTTTCTTCTTTAACTTCAGTCGTAACTTTTGCTCCACCCCCGATTAAACCTGAAATATCTTCTCCTTCATTTCCGATGATTGCTAAAACTTCATCAACATTTGTTGACACTCCTTCTGCAACACCTTGATATAATAATACTCCATCAAATTCTGATTCGAATTCTTGGATTGCTTTATCTGTTTCGATTTCTGCTAAGATATCACCCTCAGCAATTTTATCTCCTACATTTTTGTGCCATTTTACAACAGTTCCTTCTTCCATTGTATCGCTTAAGCGAGGCATTGTAATAATTTCTGCCATGGTTTTTAGTTGTTTTCGATTTTATCTAAGAATGGATAATTTTCTTCTGAATAGATATAATCATACATTACGTGTTCTTCTGGATAGTTAGAGTTTTCTGCAAATTCTGCACATTCTTCTACCATCACTTTTACTTCATCAATAATTGCATCTAATTGTTCTTTAGTTGCCCAATTGTTTACTAAGATATGATTCTCAACATTCAAGATTGGATCTTCTTGTTTGTACTCTTCCACCTCTTCTTTTGTACGATAAGGCTCAGCATCAGACATAGAGTGACCTCTATAACGATATGTACGTACATCTAAGAAAGTTGGTCCATCTCCACGACGCGCTCTTTCAATAGCTTCGTAAGCTGCTTCTGCAACTTTTACAGGATCCATACCATCTACAGGCATACAAGGCATTTCGTATCCTAAACCTAATTTCCAAATATCTTCGTGGTTAGCAGTACGAGAAACAGAAGTTCCCATAGCGTATTGATTGTTTTCGCAAACAAAAACAACTGGTAATTTCCAGTTCATCGCCATGTTAAATGTTTCATGTAATGTACCTTGACGAGTTGCGCCATCTCCCATTAAACAGATTGTAACACCATCGCGATTAAAGAATTTATCACCAAAAGCGATTCCTGCTCCTAATGGAATTTGCCCACCAACGATTCCGTGTCCACCATAAAAATTATGCTCTTTACTGAAAACGTGCATAGATCCTCCTAAACCATGAGAAGTTCCTGTTTCTTTACCACATAATTCAGCCAAAATACGTTTTGGGTCTACACCCAAAGCCATAGGCCAAACGTGACAACGATAAGCAGTAATCACATGATCTACACCAGGTTTCATTGCATGAATAAAACCGGCTGGTAAAGCTTCTTGACCATTGTATAAATGTAAGAAACCTCTAATTTTTTGCTTTAAATATAATGAACGACACTTATCTTCGAAGCGACGCCAAAAAGTCATATCACGATACCATTGTAGGTACGTTTCTTGCGTTAATTTTTCCATAATTGCACAATTCCGTTGGAACAAATTTAAACTAATCTATTTAGTGTACAAAATTGCTACCCTAAAAATTCGTCAGTAAAATGTAATGGAAGCAAATCTTTAGCAGAATTTATCACCAAAACATCACCTTCTTTTCCAGATAAAATAATTTCGATTGGTTGCGATTGTTTCTTTTCAATCTCTAAAATATATTGTCGACACATCCCGCATGGAGGCAATGGATAATTGACATTTGGCGTAGAAACAGCCAATTTTTCAATCTTAATATTTGGGAAGTTTGCATTTACATAAGCCAATAAACCTCTTTCGGCACAAGTTCCGACTGGATACGAAGCATTTTCTTGATTTGAACTCGAAAAAATTTCTCCATTTTCTAATTGAACAGATGCACCAACATTGAAATTAGAATAAGGCGCATATGCATTCAACGAAATATCATAAGCCTCTTCTACTACTTTTTTTTGTTCTGCTGCAAGCTCAGATTTACTCTCGAATCGTTCAAATTCAAAAGAATATTTTTCTTTTTTCATATAGAATTTACACCAAAGTGTATTATTTAATTAATTATTAAATACTTAAATCCTCTCAGCTATTTTATTCAATAGAAAAAGGAAGTAAATTTATAAAAAAATATTTTATGTTAGTGAAAATTTTTGCAAGTGCTATTTTCGGAGTTTCCGCAAAAACAATTATTGTGGAAGTTAATATTGATCAAGGTGTCGGGTATCATTTGGTTGGTTTGCCCGATAGCGCAATAAAAGAAAGTAATTTTAGGATAAATGCTGCACTAAAAAATTCTAATTTGAAATTACCTGGTAAAAAAATCACGATTAATATGGCGCCAGCAGATTTACAAAAAGAAGGTTCTGCCTATGATTTACCAATCGCAATTGGAATTTTAGCAGCTTCGGAGCAAGTAAATTCTGAACAACTCCATAAATTTATAATGATGGGCGAATTATCGCTAGATGGTTCACTTCGACCTATAAAAGGTGCATTGCCGATTGCAATACAAGCAAAAGAAGAAGGTTTCGAAGGAATTATTTTACCCAAACAAAATGCAGACGAAGCAGCTGTTGTAGAAGGAATCGATGTTTTTGCGGTTAATAACATCAGAGAAGTTGTTGATTATTTTAACGAAGAAATCATTTTACAACCTCATCAAGTTAATTTAGATGATTATTTTTTTAGTGAAATGAATAATTATCCTTTCGATTTTGCTGATGTAAAAGGTCAAGAAAATGTAAAACGTGCGATGGAAATCGCTGCTGCAGGAGGACATAACATTATTTTGATCGGTCCTCCAGGAAGTGGAAAAACAATGTTAGCCAAACGAATTGCTTCAATTCTTCCGAAAATGAGCGTACAAGAAGCGCTCGAAACAACAAAAATTCATAGCGTTGCTGGAAAATTATCTAACAAATCATTAATTGTAAGTCGTCCTTTTTCTAGTCCACATCATTCTATATCGGATGTCGCCTTAGTCGGCGGTGGTTCTTATCCACAACCTGGAGAAATTTCTTTGGCGCATAATGGTGTTTTGTTTTTGGATGAATTACCCGAATTTAAGCGAACTGTTTTAGAAGTTATGCGTCAACCTTTGGAAGATCGAGAAGTCACAATTTCGAGGGCAAAATTCACTGTGAATTATCCTGCGAGTTTTATGTTAGTAGCTTCTATGAATCCAAGTCCGAGCGGTTATTTTATGGATGATCCAAACAACACTTCCTCTTTAGCGGAAATGCAACGTTACATGAATAAAATTTCTGGACCACTTTTGGACCGAATTGATTTACATATCGAAGTGAATCCTGTTCCGTTTGATGATTTGTCGCAAGAACGTCGTGGCGAAAAAAGTGCTGTGATTCGTGAACGTGTCATTAATGCAAGAAATATCCAGACCAAACGATTTGAAAATACAAAAGTCCATTACAACTCGCAAATGGGACCAAAAGAGTTGGATACTTTTTGTGATTTAGATGATCATTCGAAGCATTTAATCAAAGTTGTTATGGAAAAATTAAATCTTTCTGCTCGTGCGTATGATCGAATTATTAGGGTTGGACGAACAATTGCAGATTTAGATAATTCTGAAACTATTCTTTCAAAACATATTAGTGAAGCTATTCAGTATAGAAGTTTGGATCGAAATCAGTGGATGTGAGTTTAATTATTAATGATGAATGATGAATTATGCGTTATGCAAAAAAAAGGAATCTCTTTCAAGATTCCTTTTCCATTTACTAAAATTCAAATTCACCAACCAAAATTCCTTCGCCACCAGAATTTGGCTTATTATTTTGGAAAGTAATCATTTTCTTCACTTGTTTTCCTGAGCTATACATCAAGTAAATCTCTGCCGAAATAGTTGTCGGTCCCGAAATACTCATCTGTCTTTCTCCGAAAAAATTCGTTTCTATTTTATATTTTCCTTTGATCGCTTTTTTTAACATAAATTGTTCTGGTCCGAAGCCTTGCGTTACATCTTCGCTCATTCGCCCTCCAATCGCAGTTGTACGATGTCCGTAGAAACATTTTTCGCCATTTGGATCGGTCACCCACAAATCAATATCCGTCATATCTTTGTTCCAATTCATCACCACACGAATATCAACTGGAAGTTCTGCAATGATATCTTTATTAATTTTTGATAAGTTTAATTCTTTGCGATGAAGCGAAATCAAATTATTAATTTCAGGAACAATAATCTCTGTAATATCGCGATCCCGATTGGCAATTTCTACTGAATAATCATTCGTTAATACTTTATATAAATACTCTAAAGCCGATTGATATTGCTCATTATCTTGCAACGCCAACGCATAATCTCGATAACTTTGCGCATCAAAAGGTCGCCAATCTAAGACTTTTTTCGTGATAAATAATTCGGTTTGATATTCCTCAATTTCTTTCAATTTGTATGCTAACATTTTATACAACTCGGCATCTTCCAATCCTAAATCTGCAATCGAGCTTAAAATTTTAAGACCAGTTTCTCTTTCTTTTTTCTGAAAGAAAAATGTTGCCACATCAAAATAATACGCAGGCGTTTCGGCATAATCTTTTCTCAAATCTAAATAAGTTTGATATGGATTTTTAGACGCTTCTATCAACTTCATGTATCCTTTATCCGATTTTACATTGACTATTTTAATTTCTGGAACCGAAGCAGATGATTCATCCTTCATTTTTTTATCAACAGAATTACTCAAACTTGACGCTCCTCTAATTCTCATATTAGATGTTGTAGTTGGACTTCCTTCAGTTCTAACTTCCATTGCAGCCATAGCTCTTGGTTCTGGCATTACCATATTCACTTGCGCAGTCTCTTCTAAATAAGTTGTAGAATCCGCAACAGGTTTTGGATATTTCGGTTTTACATATTTAAAATCTTTCTTCCACCACTCTTTCAATTCCTTTGCTTTCGCAATTGCATTTTTCAACAAATCAGCTTTTCGAGTTTCTTTTTGTTCAAAACCTTGTTTCGATAATTTATTAAATTCACTTTGCAATTCCGCTGGTGGATTGATTTTATACTTTACATAATCCGAAACATTTTCCAAAACAATTAAACTTGTATTCGATGTTACAATCGAAAATTGTTTCCCAATTTCTTCTATCTCTGTTTTATTTTGCTCTGGATTCAATTCCAAATAATTCACTTTACTTTGCGCCCAAATTTTACTAATTTCAAGATTTTGAGTTGATTTACTCAAATCCAATTCTTTGTTGAATTCCACTTTTCCATTTCGTCCAAACATCATCGTTAATTTTGCATTTGGATACTGAGAAATTCCCGCAATCGAAATTCCATTACTCACATAATTTGTCGAAATTGGGTAAACTTCTCCTGCTGTATTGTTGATAATTCCTAAGAATTGAACCGAACTTTCATTGATTTGTTTGAACGCATTTTCTACAGAATTTTCATTAAGATTGATGAATTTTCCACCAGCTTTTTGCGCAATCATTTTCAAAACACCATAATTAGAAGTCGGCGAAGACGCAATCGTATAAAAAGGTTTATCTATGTTAAAAATATTCGAGCCAAAAGACGAAATCCCGTCCGAAAACAATAGATATTCGTCTGCTTTCAGATTTGTTGGAAGAATTTTTGCATAATTTGTTCCTCCATCATATGTCACATTTTCCAAATATTTTTTCAATTCAGACCAATCACCATTTTTAATTTGAAACAATCTCGATTTTTCCAAAGAAATATTCAACAACGAAACTTCAATATTTAGATTTTTTTGTTGAGAAATAATTTTATCTAAAAATTCTAATTCTTTTTGATGATTTCGTTTCAAACCACTTAACGAATTATCCCAAATTATTCCGATATTTTTCGACCAAACTTTAGGTTGAGATTTTGCATCAACCAATAAATTCGCATAAAAATAAACCGAACCATCTACATTTTTCTGAACAAAAGATTCTACATTATTCGGAGATTTTGGAAGATTAATAATTAATGATTTTTTAGGTGTAAAATCTGTTTTCGACAAATTTGCTTCATATATATTACTATTTTCAGAAAAATTGAACGAACCATCTGGCGTTTCTACCAATTGTGGTTTTCCAGCAGCATTGAACACTTTTGTTGTCAAATTAAACTTCGCAATCTTCTTCGAAGAATCTAAAGGCAAATGATATTGATATGAAGATTTATCCAATTTTAATTCTTGGTAATACGACAACTGAATCGTACGCGAACCTTTTGCTGGAATCGGAGAAATACGAGTTCGGAAATTATTTCCTTCTACTTTTTCGATGATTCCGGGATCGATATTTTGCTTCTGAATACTTTCGAAAACCTCAACCGCACGCGCTTTTGTAACGGGAACTGCATTTCGCAATTTTCCATTAATATCAATTGCATATCCACTAACAGTCGTGTTTTCGGGCAAAGGGAAAACTAAATTCCCTTCGAGATTTCGACTTGACGAATTCGTAAAAACTAAAGTTGTTGTCGTTTTGGCTAAATTTCCAAAAATCTCAACTTGTACATCCATCGATTGCAAACTCACAGAATTTTCGTCTGGGCGTTCACCGATTTCGATACGCGGAAATCCGATTCGAATATCTTGCGCATTTATTTTTGTAGAAAAAAACATTCCAACAAAAACGAAGAAAAAAGAAAATAACTTTTTCATATTGTTTGATTTGTAAGTTAGATGCAACAAATTACAAAAAGGTTGGTTGATGTGAAAAAGTTTTAAGTGTTGAGTTGTTAGTTATAAGTTTATTTTAGATTTCCCCTTTTGTTGGAATGACATTTACTTGATTTTAGAATTGAATATTTTTTACAAAAATTAGAAATAAATCATTATATTTGATTGAATTACAATTTATAATAAAATGAAAAACATATTATATATAACGGGATTAGTTTTAATATTAACTTCAATTTTATTAATCTTAGAATTTTCTGATTCTAATAGAATGAGCTTAATTGCAGGAATGATTTTGCCAATAGGATTAGCGTTTAACATTTTAGGTTTTACTTTAAAAACTAATCCACTAAAAGAATAAATTTAATATTCTGCCATAAATATTAAATCGAAAAGCCAATTGCTCTTAGAAACAATTGGCTTTTTGATTTACTTTTTTATATCTATTTTCTCTCGCTCTTTATCTTCACTCACTTTGTAAGCTTTCAAGACTTCGCGAACAATCTTGTGTCGAACAACATCTTTATCATCCAAATAAATAAATCCGATATCTTTTACATCTTTCAATATATTAATCGCTTCACGTAAACCAGATTTTTGTTTTGGTGGTAAATCGACCTGACCAGGATCTCCTGTGATAATAAATTTAGAATTTTTTCCCATACGCGTCAAAAACATTTTCATCTGGGCATACGTTGTATTTTGTGCTTCATCAAGAATTACAAAAGCTCCGTCCAACGTTCGACCACGCATAAATGCTAAAGGCGCAACTTCTATCACTCCTTTTTCTGTATAAGACGAAAGCTTCTCGAACGGAATCATATCTTTCAACGCATCGTACAAAGGTTGTAAATATGGATCTAATTTATCTTTCATATCACCTGGTAAAAAACCTAAATTTTCTCCAGCTTCTACAGCAGGACGCGTCATAATAATTCGGCGAACTTCTTTGTTCTTCAACGCTTGTACCGCCAATGCAACAGCCGTATAGGTTTTTCCCGTACCAGCAGGTCCAATTGCAAAGACCATATCTTTGTTGTAAACAGTTTGTACCAGCTTTTGTTGATTAGGCGTTTGAGGTTTGATGATTTTACCATTTACACCGTGTACAATAATTTCGTCTTCTTTTTTCATTTGAAGCATTTCATTATTATCTTCGGTCATAATGATTTCGAGTTCGCGATCAGATAGTCGATTGTATTTGTGAATATGCTGAATTACTCTTTGCATTTTTTGGTCAAATACTTTCAGAACATCTTCATTTCCAAATACTGTCAACTCTCTTCCGCGAGCAACAATCTTTAATTTTGGATAATATTCTTTGATTCTTTTTAGATGTTCATTATTAGCACCATAAAAATCTTGAGCATTAATTTCGGCTAATTCAATATTAATTTCTGTCAAATGAGATTGTTTTTTTGGTTCACTTACACAAAAATAAAGAATAATAAACAATATATTTGCTAATTATTAGAGAATAGTGGCAATTATTACATTAACATCGGATTTTGGAGTCAAAGATTACTTTGTTTCTAGCGTTAAAGGCGCAATTCTAAAGGAATTGGCCGATGTTACAATTGTAGATATTTCGCATCATGTTAATCCTTATGATTTATCTGAAGCTGCCTATATCATTCGTAATTCTTACGAAGAATTTCCTGAAGGAACTATACATATTATTGGGATTAATGCCTTAAGTACGCCTTATCAAAAGCCAATTTGTGCATTAATCAATCATCATTATTTTATTTGTGCAGATAATGGAATTTTATCCTTGATTTGTCAAAAAAATCAACCAGAAGAAATTTACGAAATCACTGCTTATCCAGAAGGAATAGACAGTCTATTTCCAATGAAAAATTGTTTTGTGCCAGTTGCATGTCACTTGGCGCGTGGCGGAGTTCCGGCTCTTTTAGGGAACAAACGTACAGAAATGAAACAATTGAATGAGTTGAAACCAATTTATCGCGATGATAAATATATCATAGGAAATGTGATTTATATTGATCATTTTGGGAATGTTGTAAGTAATATTTCAAAAGATTTTTTCGATGAAATTGCACAAGACAGAAAATATAAAATTTTGCTTCGTCAAAAAGATTTCTCGATGACCGATATTACTGTTATTTATGAGCATTACAACGAAGTTGTACAAGATTTTAACAAAGAAGTGCAAGCTTTTGGGCGAACATTGTGTTTGTTTAATTCGGCAGGATTCTTAGAAGTTACTTTATACAAAAGTAATCCAACGATATCAGGAGGTGCGAATCAGTTAATGGGATTGAAGAAAAACGATACAATTACAATTGAATTTGAAAATTAACGCTGAGAAAATTTAGTATTAGAGAGTTTACAATAACTATATGACTTATAATTATTTAATATACAAAGCAATACACGTTATCTTCGTGGTAAGTTACTTTGCTGGTTTATTTTACATTGTTCGTTTAATGATTTATCATACAGAAACGCAACAAATGGAAGAACCAAAAAAATCAATTTTGCAGGATCAATATACCTACATGGAGAAAAAATTATGGAATGTAATTACCGCTCCTGCTTTGGTTATTTTGATTACAATGGGATTGAATATGCTTTACAAAAATCAAGGTTTGCTGCATATGCCTTGGATGAAAAGTAAATTGGGAATGATAAGTGTTTTATTAATTTATCATTTTTGGTGCTGGCGAACGTTGAAACAAATTCAAAATAAAGTTTTCAAATACACTTCTGTTCAACTGCGAATGATGAACGAATTGGCAACAATTTTATTATTTGTTATCGTGTTTGCTGTGATTCAAAAAACAGATTTTGGTCGAGATTGGTATTGGTCAATTGTCAGTTTCTTTGGTTGTGGTATACTACTTATGCTTATTGTACGTTTAATTAATCGTAATAATAAAAAATAACATGTGGACGATCTTCAAAAAAGAGTTTTCCAATTTTTATTTAGGCTTCACCGCCTATTTAGCAACCGCGACATTTGTTATCGTTTCGGTTTTGTTCCTTTGGTTTTTTGATAACGAATTCAATGTTTTCAATACGGGAAATGCAACTTTAAATAGTTTTTTCTTTGTCGGACCTTGGATTTTTCTATTCATGATTCCAGCTTTAACGATGAAATTAATCGCGGAAGAGCAAGCAAACGGCACATTATTGTGGTTATTTACACTACCTATAAAAAATAACCAAATTATTTGGGGCAAATATTTAGCAGTCGTTTCAGTTGTCGTTTTTTGTCTGCTTTCAACTTTCTTGTTCATCATTACGTTGCAAGAATTTTTGATGCCTGAACAAGAATTAGATTACGGAACAATTTTTTCTGGCTATTTAGGACTTTTCTTTTTAGGAAACTTATTCGCCGCAATTGGTTTATTTACCTCTTCTATTACCAAGAATCAAGTAATGGCTTATGTTTTGGCGGTTTTCTTTTGCTTCATTATTTTTTATGGATTCGAAAGTTTAGCGTCTTATAATTTACTTGGTTCGATGGATTTCTATGTTCAAAAAATTGGAAGTTTTACACATTACAACCAGTTTTTGAAAGGAATTATTGACACACGAGATTTACTTTACTTTTTGATTTTGATTGGAATTTTAAATCAAATTTCAATCGTTAATCTTGAAAATAAAAAATAGTGCCATGAAAAAATTAAACAAAAAACATCTAATTACTTTCATCGCATTTATCGCGCTTTTTATCATCGCTCAATTTGTTTACACACGAATTGACATGACGAAAGACAAACGTTTTACGTTAACTTCTACAACAGAAAAGTTAGTAGAAAATGTAAAACAACCGCTTAAAATTGAAATTCTTTTGGGTGGAGATTTAACGGGCGATTACAGAATTTTGAAAAACGAAATTCAGTTTTTATTAGACGAACTTCGCGAAAAAAATAGCAATATTTCTTATTCTTTTATTGATCCTGTCGATTTAGGACAAGCCGAATTAGAGCAAAATAAATTGACTCCAGTTCCGATTAAAACCGACAAAGGAATTTTGAATGTTTATCCGTACGCAAAATTAACTTACGGCGACAAATCGACTTATATGGAGGTTTTGGTCAATGACCCTTCTACTCCATTTGATAAATTAGCGTTGGCTTCAACAGAAAAATTAGAATATTTATTTGCCGAAAAAATTCAGAAAGCAACCAATTTTGAGCGCAAAAGAGTTGGTTTTATCGTTCATCATGACGAATTACCAGAAGCTAATATTCAAGGATTAGGTTCTGCTTTGTCAGAAAAATATGATGTTGAGATCTACCTTAATCCAATTGCAAACAAATCGTTTACTTTACAACCTTCTGATTTGGATAGTTTGAAACGTTTTGATGCGTTAATTATCGCAAAACCTACATTACCTTTTTCTGATATGGATAAATTGGTTTTGGATCAATATATCATGAATGGTGGAAAAATGATGATGGCTGTGGAAACTGTCGATGCTGAAATGGATTCTATTTTCCGAAGTGGAAAAATCGTTGCTTTTCCAAGAGATTTGAAGTTAAATGATTTCTTATTCAATTATGGTGTTCGCATTCATCCGGCTGTTATAAAGGATATGAATGGGGCGCAAATTGTTTTGGCTGATGGTGAAACGGCAGGAAATACAAGTTACAATTATTACAATTGGCCTTATTTTGAGTTAGGAATTAAAGGAGAAGAAAACCCAATTACAAGTTCAATCGATCCTGTTTTATTCCAATTTGCAAATCCAATCGAATTACTAAAAAATCCAAATATTAAGCAAACGGTTTTATTGAGTTCTTCTGAACAATCAAGTTTGAAACCTGCTTTAAATTATATTCAATTAAACGAAGTTGAAATCGAGAATCCTGAAGAATATAAAATGGGAAAAATTCCGATGGCAGTTTTGTTAGAAGGTAATTTCAATTCGGCTTATGCTTCGCGTTACGAACGTAAAGAATTTCCGAATTTCAAACCGAAAACTACTGACGGAAAAATGATCGTTATTTCGGACGGAGATGTTTTGAAAAATGCTTTGTGGAGAGGAATTCCGATGCAATTAGGAGAAAATAAATTTTCGGTTCGTCCAGATAATCCAGACGGAAAACCGAAAACATACGCCAACCAAACATTTGTAATGAATGCGATGGATTATTTATTAGGTGATTCTGATTTCTTGGCTCTACGTAATCGTAAATTAGAGATTCCTTTGTTGAGCGAAACAACTGTTTTACAAGAAAAATCTACTTGGCAAATGATTAATCTACTTGTTCCAACTGCTATTATTGCTTTATTAGCTGGAATTGGATTTTGGATTAGAAAGAAAAGATATTCTTAAAAAAACGAATTTCGAAGCTCGAGTTTAGAAATTAATAAAATGCAATAGGGATTGAAGTGGAAATCCTTTTTTGATAACTAAACGAAGTCGAAGTTTGAGAAAAAGATTGCAACGAAAAGCCCGCCCGAAGGGATTGCCCAAAATTAAAAAAACCTCAAGTAAATAACTTGAGTTTTTTTTAGTTTTAAATAAAAGAATTACCTATTTTTAATTCACACTAATATGAATTAAAATTTAATGAACAATCTATATAAATTTATTTTAACCTTATTACTAACCTTTACAATTCCTATTTTATTATATAGTCAAATTCACGTAAAAGAAACTTCTACTGGAAATGGCTCTGGAGCTAATTGGAATAATGCTATCTCATATGAAAATTTAACTAATAACATAAATTCAATAACTAATAGAAATACAAACATTTCAATAAAATTATATCAAGGTAATTTCTCTGCTAGGAATGTTATTGATTTTCGCGGTTTTTTTAAAGTTGAAATAACAGGTGGTTATATATATGAAATTGATCCAGAAACAGGTGGTTGGTTAGAAAGAACTGGTAATGAAACAACATCGGTTATTAATGGTCAAAATGCAACAAAGCTGTTTAAGTTTGAAAATAATTTAGAAGTAACATTAAAAAATTTCACTTCTAAAAATGCTAATTCTACATCATTAACAGAAAAAGGTTCTTCTGCTTCTTTTATTAATTCTCCTAATCTAACATTGAATTTAGAAAATATTATTTTTGCAGAAAACAATTTATCTAATACAAGCTCAGTTTATATAAATAATATAAATGAAATAAAAACCGATTTTGTCCAATTTAATGACAACAGGGCTATAAACAATTCTACAAATAATGGTAGTGCTTTTTATATAGAAAATGTAAATAAAGTAACTTTAGAAAATACCACTTTTAAAAATAATTCTTCATCTTCAAATGGTGCTGCTTTATATTTGAAAAATCTTGATAATGTAAAAATTGAACAAATTGTTGGTAATAATACTTCGAGTACTGATGTTTATAATTTTGAAAATAATATAAGTTTAGAAAATGGTGGAGCTATCTATAATAATAATAGTAATCTAACTTTAACTGCTATTTATTTCAAAGAAAATGAAAGTAGAAAAAATGGTGGAGCTATTTATAGCACACCAAACTCTAAAAACTATCTAAATAGAATTCATTTCATTGGAAATAAAGCAATAATTGGTGGAGCTATTTATAATGAAAGTAATTCAGATTTTAAAATTATTAGCTCTTTATTCTATAATAACAGAGCGTCTAATTATGCTGGTGCTATATTTAACAAAAAAAATCTTCTGATTACTAATGCAACTATTGTAAATAATTCTAACTCTGCTATCGTATATGCTCAAAATTCTAAAAATATCATCTATAATAGTATTTTCTATATAAATGGGAGAACAGGCAACTTAAATAAAGACATTTCTTCTGAAATATTAAATGATAATTCAGCTACAAATGATATCCAAAATAATATTGTAGAGGATTACTCTACCGCAAATAACATTAGAGGAAATCCTAAATTTGTAAATGACAATTCTGATTTTACTCTACAAATTTCTAGTCCAGCTTTCAATACAGGAAGTGAACGTTTATTTCAACAAATCGCAGGAGGTGCTACTTCTCTTTTTCATGATATTGACAAAAGAAATAGATATTATGGATTATCTGTAGATATGGGTGCTTATGAATTAACTTTTGATATCAATACACTTTTTCCTGATTGTCCAAATATTATATCTCCATATGATAATGAAGAAAATGTTATTTTGAAACCTAGTCTTAAATGGGAAAAAATAAATAATGCTAATCAATATAATTTAATAATTCAAGAAGATAATCAGAGTGATCCAACAATTCAAACTGATGTTTTAGATAATTCCACACCAAGCAATAATACTATTACATTTTCTCAAATAGCAAACGATTTAACACCCAACACTTGGTATAATGTAAAAATACACCCAGAAAATACATTAATAGGAATGAAACGTGAAACTTGTCCTGTTTTTAGATTTAAAACAATGGATGTACCTACCATTCCAAATTGTACAACAGCAACATTACCTGCAAATGGAGAATCAAATGTTTCATTAAATCCGACAATTAAATGGAATAAAATCGCAAATGCCACTTCCTATCAATTAATCATTGGAACATCCCAAAATGGAAATGATATTTTGGAAATAAATTTAGGTAACGTTGATACATATACTATTTCTACTTCATTATCTTATAATATGACTTATTATGTAAGAGTAATAGCAATTAATAATATTGGTCCTGCAATATCTTGTTCTAATATTTCATTTACTACTTTACTACCTCCTGATCCGTGTGAAAAAGTTAAACTATCATTAAAAATTACAAAAAATGAAGTTACAGTAAATGTTACTAATGCTAATCAACCTATTAAATACCGAATAGATAATGGACAATGGACGACATCCAACACATTTACTGATGTTTCTAAAGGCTTACATAAAATCGAAATACAAACTGCTGAAGGTTGTATTAAAGAGATATTATTTGAAATCCCCAATTTTTATAATTTCATCTCGCCAAACAATGATGGAAAAAATGACGAAATTGATTTTTCATTCCTTAAATTAAAAGAAAAATCTTCTGTTTTAATCGTTGATCGTTTCGGAAAAACTGTATTCAAAGACAATGGAGAAAATAATTTTATTTGGAAAGGAAAACAAGCCAACGGAATGAACTTACCAACAGATACTTATTGGTATTATTTAGAATGGAATGAACTAAATTCTGAAACAAAAAACAAATTACAAGGCTGGATTTTACTCAAAAATAAATAACAAAAAAAACCTCTCAAATTCTGAGAGGTTTTTATATGTAAAGTTGTGACGATTTTACTCTAAGTGCATAAACGCTTTTTTACTCAAAAGGCGCTCTTCGCTTTCTACGTGGTTATCATCAGGCACACAACAATCCACCGGACAAACTGCCGCACATTGTGGTTCTTCGTGGAAACCTTTACATTCAGTACATTTATCGGGAACAATGTAATAAACCTCATCACTCACAGGATCTTGCACCGCATCAGCGTCAAAAGTTGCGCCGTCTACGTTTACAATTGTTCCGCTAAGAGAAGTTCCATCAGAATATTTCCAATCTACCGCAGCTTCATAAATCGCGTTATTTGGACATTCTGGCTCACAAGCTCCACAATTTATACATTCATCTGTAATAATTATAGCCATTGTATCTGTTTTTTTATTTCCTACATTTGCAACTACAAAATTACATTTAATTTTCAGAAAAAATGACATTTGAACAAAGGATTTCAGCATTTAACGAATTGGGGCAGTTTTTTAATTTTATTATAAATAATGATTCGATTAAAGACACAGAACTGACAGAAAAATTCGAGAATTGGAAAGAAGAAGCTGAATATGCAGTGAGCGATGCAGAAGCCTACAACAATTGGTTTACAAAAGATAATATTACGTTAGCCTTGAAAAGTTGGGCAGAAGCTTTAACGGAAGAAAATTTATTGGCTTGGTCGAAAGATTATCCTTTTGCTGAAACGCAAAAAAATGTCGGAATTATCATGGCTGGGAATTTACCTTTGGTTGGTTTTCATGATTTACTTTCTGTTGTTATTTCTGGAAATAATTCGTTGATTAAAACTTCGTCTAAAGATGATAAATTAATCAAATTAGCGATAAAATATTTGTATTCGATTGATGAAAATTTCAAATCGATTATTCAAACTGTTGAACGATTAGAAAATTTTGATGCAGTTATTGCAACTGGAAGTAATAATACGGCACGCTATTTTGAACAATATTTTGGTAAAGTTCCTAACATTATTCGTAAAAATAGAACTTCAGTTGCTGTATTAAATGGTTCGGAAACTGATGAAGAGTTGAAAAAATTGGGTAACGACATATTTATTTATTTTGGATTAGGTTGCCGAAATGTGACGAAACTTTATGTAAAAGATGAAGCGCAATTACCAAAAATATTCGAAGCTATTTTTTCATGGGGCGATGTGATTAATCATCCTAAATATGCAAATAATTACGATTACAATCGTGCAATATTTTTGTTAGGAAAAGATGAATTTTTAGACAATAATTTTGTTCTAATGAAAAAAGATACAGCTTTACATTCTCCTATTGCAGTTGTAAATTTTGAAGTTTATGAAGATGTGAATGATGTAAAAAATTATTTGATCGAAAATGAGAATCAAATACAATGCGTGGTTGGAAACGATATGAAAGACAATTCGAATTATGTTGAATTTGGGCAAACTCAATTTCCGAAATTAACTGATTATGCCGATAATATTGATACGCTGAAATTTTTGGCGGAGTTATAAATATTAGAAAGCTAAAATTTATACTTATTAAAAACAATTAATATGTCTTGTTGAACTCGTTTCAACATCACAGTCAAATTATAAATAAACAAAAAGAGAATCCTAAGGATTCTCTTTTTGTTTATTTATTAAAATGTCGCTGCTCCTGCAGTTTCATTTTCTAATTTTCGATTGATACTTGTTTTCTTACCTGTAGCAAAATCAAAACTCAAACCAACGACAAACATCGATTTGTTGTTCCAAATTTTTCCTACACGAGAATAATCCACATATTGTTTATCCATCGTTTTTTGCTTGTAAGTCGACGGCATTCCAATCCAATACATTCCAGTAGAAAAAGTCCAATTATTGTATTTATAACTTGCAAAAGCATGGTTCATGTTTTCTTGTGTGTACAACAAAGCTCCGCCTAATGTGTAATACGGAATATTAAATTGATAATCTACACGAAAGTTTTTGTAAACAGATGATAATGCAAAATAATTTCCGATATAATCATTCTTCAAAATTCTACCATCTTTCGTTTTGAAACGTTCTGTTGCTGGCGCTACATTCACTTTTACAGTTAAAATATCTGTTCCAAAAGGTTTGATAGAACCTGTAATTTGAACACCGTAACGTTGCGAATTTTGAGCATTCTCGTAGGTTAATTTATATCCTTCTACATTTCCATTTATGATATTTTGCAAATACAATTGATTAATTGGATCTTTTGTATAATGATAAAATGCATTTGTATTTAAATCAAAATATTTTGAATTGAAAGAGTAAATCAAATTATTTCCAAACGATTTCTGAATGGTTAAATACGGATTTCCTTCTTGTGTAATGTTTTCTACAACCTGAATCACGTTTTTACTCAATGCCGAATTCCAAGGACTGGTTGGTTTGTATGAACTCGAAAAACGTAAATTTTGATTCTTCGCTAATTCATAACCCAATACTAATTTTGGTGTAAACGTCCACGTATCTGTGTTTGTATCTTCATTCTTGTTATGAACATTCGTTAATCCAACACCCAAACGATATGACAACTTTTTCGCTTTTCCAGAATATTCAGAATAGATATATTGTTCTAAATAATTTACTTTATTATTCGAAGGACCATTTAAGTTTTCTAATTTATTATCAATTGAATTATTCGAAATTCGATAACCAGAATTTAATTTTCCTTTCTCGAAACTATGTGTATACGCTATTTCTCCTACAATTCCTTTTTGATCAGCTTCTAAATTTGTCAAATAATTATATTGTTCAGCACCAGAAATTGTTTCCCATTCGCGCGTTTCGTCAATCGATTTCGTTGTATACATCGATCCAACTACATTTAAACTTAACTCATCTTTCTTTCCTAATTTTCTCGAATAATAAAGATCTAATGTTGGTTTTGAATAATTAGAATTAGAATGTTTATAGGTTGAATGATTGTTTAATAAACTATTTTGATAGAACAAACTTGTTCCATTCGCATAAGCAAAACTCGAACTGATATTCATATCCAACTTTGCTTGAAAAGCATATTTATCCGAATCCGAATTGGTATATCGCAATGCAATTGTTTGATCCGTATATCCAAAATATTCGTTGCGCTGATTTTCTGTTCTGTAATGAATATTATTTAAGTTATAATCATAAATATTCATCGAAGTACGATCTTTATAATCTCTCAGATAAATGTTATACTCTAATCCAAAGTTACTTTTTCCTTTCGTAAAATTCGCATAAGCAGAACCATTTATAAAACCTGTTGTAAACGCCGAAGTGAGATCCGCACCATATACATAACCATTTTCTGGATTACGCGTAATCAAATTCACCACTTGATCTGCACGATTTGCATAACGCGCTGGCGGAATATCAAAATACTCAACACGCACCACATCTTGCGGTTTCACAGCACGAATTTGATTATCTGTTGCCTCAATTCCATTAATCAATAACAAAGTCGTTCCACCTTTTGTACTTTGTATCGTATTCGAAATTGGATCAACTTGTAATTCTGGTAACGTATTTAACAAATCTTTTGCGTAACGCGCTTTTTCCAACGCTTCTTTATCGAAGGTATAAACTGTTTTGTCCGCAAACATTTTTTTGCGTTGCGATTGAACTAAAACTTCTTTTATTTCGATTGGATTATAGTCGGTTGAGTCCTGCTTTTCATCTTGTCCAAAAGCAAAAATTCCTGATAATGTAACAGCAAGTACAAAAAATTTCTTCATGGTTAATTCTTCTATTAAGAGTTAGTGTATATTTATATGACGCATGAAGAACAAATAAGTTACATAAGAATTGCAATTATTTTTGATAACTTTACGCTAAACAAGATTTTTGAGTTTGAAAAAATTATTTCTTTTTATCGCACTTTTTACAAGTTTCAATTTATTATATGCGCAAGAGCAAGCCGAACGTTCGTTGACAGAATATCGTGTCGAAAGTTTTCAAACGCCTTTAGTTACGAAAAAAATGCTATACGATTGGTTAGGAAAATGGGACAATGTTTTGTACACTGAAAACAATCAACCGTTGTTAGTTTGGTCAAATAAAAATATCATTAATGAATCAAATGAAACTTTTACTTTGATTGCATCGAGTGTAGAAAATGATGAAGAAATGTATGGAACTGTTCAGATTTTGACAAGCAAAAAACAAGATGCTTTAGCGAAAGATTCTCCTTTTAGAGAATATTTAAACGAGTTTCTAAAAACCATTTCGAAGAAAGAAAATAAAAACAAAAAGTTTTATAAAGAATATATTAAGGTGATTTATTAAAACTATATCATAAAAAAATCCTTCAAGAAAAACTTGAAGGATTTATATTTTTATAGGAATTAAATTTCTTAATTATTTCGTTTGAAAAAAGAATCGACAAACTCCATTTTATTGAAAGCTTGTAAATCATTGATTCCTTCACCAACACCAATATATTTAACTGGAATCTGAAATTGATCTGAAATCCCAATTACTACTCCTCCTTTTGCTGTTCCATCTAATTTTGTAACCGCTAAAGAAGAAACTTCTGTTGCTTGTGTAAATTGTTTCGCTTGTTCAAAAGCATTTTGACCTGTAGAACCATCTAACACTAATAAAACTTCGTGAGGCGCATCTGGAATTACCTTTTGCATCACACGTTTTATTTTTGTCAACTCATTCATCAAGTTAATTTTGTTATGCAAACGTCCTGCTGTGTCAATCAAAACAACATCTGCATTTTGGGCAACTGCCGACTGAATGGTATCAAATGCAACCGAAGCAGGATCAGAACCCATCGCTTGTTTTACAATTGGTACACCTGCGCGCTCCGACCAAATTACTAATTGATCTACAGCCGCTGCACGAAATGTATCTGCTGCACCAAGAACCACTTTAAGTCCTTGTGATTTGAACTGAGAAGCCAATTTACCAATCGTCGTTGTTTTACCAACTCCATTTACTCCGACCACCATAATAACATATGGTACATCTTTCTTTGGAATCGAAAAACCATTTGTATCTTCGATATTATTTTCGGAAAGTAAGCCTGCAATTTCTTCGCGAAGAATTAAATCTAGCTCAGAAGTCGAAACATATTTATCACGTTCTACACGTTCTTCTATTCGACGAATAATTTTGATCGTTGTTTCAACACCGACATCAGAAGAAATCAATACTTCTTCTAAATCATCTAAAACCTCATCGTCTACTTTAGATTTACCTACTACAGCGCGACTGATTTTATCAAATAGAGAAGTTTTAGATTTTTCTAATCCTTCATCTAATTTTTCTTTGCTTTCTTTACCTAATATCTTTTTGAACCAACTCATTAATAAGCTAAATTTCTTAAAATTTTGTACGAAGATACATAAAATATAAGGAAATAAAAAAGCCGCCCTGAAAACGAGGCAGCTCAATTAACCTTAAATATTTTTTGTTAAGGAGATGATTTGATTATTTCGTGAAGAAAGAATCTGCTTCATCAGCGTTAACTACTTTTTCAACAAATACGTAAGCTCCAGATTTTGGAGATTTTACCATTTTGATAACTTTGGTCATTTTTTTAGACCCAGTTTGTAGGGTTGCTACCGTTTTCTTTGCCATCGTCTAAAATTTTATTATTTAATCTCCTTGTGAATTGTATACTTTTTCAATACTGCGTTGTATTTTTTCAACTCCATACGATCTGGAGTATTTTTTTTGTTTTTAGTTGTGATATAACGAGACATTCCTGGCATACCACTTTCTTTATGCTCTGTACATTCTAAAATAACCTGTACTCTGTTTCCTTTTTTTGCCATGGTGTCTTAAATTATTTGATTAAACCTTCTTTACGTGCACGTTTAACAGCCTCATCAACTCCTAATTTGTTGATTGTTTTTAAACCGTGTGCAGAAACTCTTAATGTAATCCACTCACCAGTTTCTGGCATAAAAAATCTCTTTTTGAACAAATTCACTTCAAAAGTGCGTTTTGTTTTATTATTAGCATGAGAAACATTGTTTCCCACTAATCTCTTCTTACCTGTAATTTGACAAATTTTTGACATCTTATTTTGTATTGTCCTATTTTAAACGGAGTGCAAAGTAACAAATTATATATTACTTATACAACTCTTTAGGTTATTAATTTTATATTTTTTTCTTATTTTGTTTATATAACAACTTCTGCGCAAGAGTATAAGCCAAGATAATTCCCATTACCAACAGCGCTATCCTCGCGATTACATCGCCATATTTTGTATAAAACGTTAATTCACTATTCATTAAAATTGTACCATTTAAGGCACCCTGCTCTCCATATGGTAAAGACTTCATTATATCTCCTCGCTGATTAACGAAAGCCGAAATACCTGAATTTGCAGATCTAACGATAGCGCGTCTATTTTCAATAGCTCTCAAATTACCATATAATAGTAATTGACGATGACCATCGGTAGAGCCCCACCAAGAATCGTTGGTCATTGTGAATATAACATTTGCGCCTTCTCTCACATATTCTGTCGTATAGTCTCCGTAAATAGATTCGTAACATATAACCGGAGCAACAGTAGCGTTGTTTGTTTTATTCTTGAAAACAGAACGATGAGGTTGAATCCCCAACGTTTTTGTTGTGCCGCCAAAGTTAAGCATAAATTCTCCAATAATTGGCATTAAAATGTTTCGATATGGAAAAATTTCTACTCCAGGTACTAATTTACTCTTATGATAAACTTCTATCGAATCGTTTCCACTTATCTGCAAAGCCGAGTTATAAGCGTCGTACCACGTAATTCCATCTCTCATAACAGAAGCCGTTTCCGATGCTAAAGATTGCATTGGATAAATTCGCATGATAGATGCTCCTGTTACAAAATGTAAATCTTTTTTGGTTTTTGTCCATTGCTGAATGTCTTGTATAATTAAATCATCATACATATTATCAAAAATCAAAGCAGATGATCCAGGTACGGCTGTTTCTGGTGCAACAACAAATTGAGTTTTTGGTTTAATATTTTTCAGTGCCAATTGTTTCAATTCTTCATAAATCTGCAAACCATCTTTCATATACTTTTCGTTGTATGGATCAAGATCTGGCTGAAGAACTAACACATCAAGTGCTTTTCCCTTTTCTTCGTAATTCGCATAAATAATATAAGAAATACCAATTGGCACAGCAATTAATAATCCAGCATAAATACCTAATTTGTTTAGATACCTCATTTCTTTCTTATTAATATAAGCCGTCAAATAATAGAATACCGTAATATTAACTAACCAAATCCAAAGTGCACCTCCAAAAGTTCCTGTGTATTCGTACCATTGCACCCATTCGTAATATTTTGCAAAACCATTTCCAAGGTTAAACCAAGGCCAAGTCAACTCCCAATTCAAGGTTAGTTTGTCAAAACTCATCCAAATCGCAGGAAGAAAAACCAATCCATATAAATTACCAGCTTTGGTTTTGACGAAATGATATAACTGAAAAACAATTGACATAAACAACGAATTCGCCACAACGGGAATCAAATAAGCGCTCCACGAATTGTGCAAATCTCCATTCGCGTCCGTTTCTTGTGCATAATGCAACCACCAAATTACAATCGCATTCCAAATAAAGAAAGCTAAAAACGAAAGTCCGAAAATTTTACGTCCTTTTTTCTTGAATTCTGCGCGTTGCGTGATTTGATGTTCTGCCAACATCAAGGGTACAAATCCTATAAATAATAACAATGGAAAACCATGCGATGGCCAACCTGCTGTTAATAATAATCCTGATAAGATTGCGTATGCAATATATTTTTTCATGTCACAAATTTATAATTTCATCATTCAATAACCGATGATATTTGTTTGGAATATTTTATAAATCATTTTGGATGAGAACATGAAACAAGTTCAGGTTGACTTTCCTTGTCATGTTGAACTCGTTTCAATATCTCATTCAGTTTTAATATATAATATGCGTATCGATATAATAATTTGGATTAATTGTTACATCAATCGCTTTTGTAATTGTTGAGTTATTAATTGTTTGCCAATTAGTCGTTGGATTGATGGTTACATCAGAATCTTTCAATCGCAAAGGCATTGCAAATCCATCCACAACATTTGTATAACGATATTCTACTTTATTTCCATTTTGTTTAAGTTCTAAAGTCGGTACTTTCACTGTTCTTAAATATTGATTAAAAAAAGCGTTCAGATTTAAACCAGAAAACTTCGCAATATAATTTTCGATTTGCTCTGTAGTTACAGTTTGATGATAAAATTCTTTGTTTAATCCACGCAACATCTGTCTGAATTTTTCATCATTATTCATCCACGTTCTCAACGTATGAATCATATTTGCACCTTTATAGTACATATCGCCACTACCCTCTTGGTTTACGCCATACACGCCGATAATTGGAATATCATTTTGAATTGCCTTTCTCGTTCCACGCACATATTCGTTTGCCGCATCTTTTCCATGATAAGTTTCTGTGAACAAAGTTTCCGAATAAGCCGTAAACGCTTCGTGAATCCACATATCTGCCACATCTTTTTCGGTAATATTATTTCCGAACCATTCGTGACCAGCTTCATGAACGATGATAAAATCCCATTTTAACCCCCAACCAGAACCTGATAAATCACGACCTAAATAACCATTCTCAAATTTATTTCCGTACGCAATTCCAGATTGATGTTCCATTCCCAAATGCGGTGCTTCAACAATCTTGAAAGAATCTTCGTAAAATGGATAAGGTCCAAACCAATGTTCGAAACTTTTCAACATCAATTTTGCTTGTTCAAACTGCGATTTCGCTTTATCAATATTATAATCTAACACATAATAATCTAAATCCAATTTACCTTTTTCACCTTCAAAAGTATCTTTGAAATTGACATAATGTCCGATATATGGAATAATGTTATAATTATTGATTGGATTGACAACTTTCCATGTAGAAATTGTTTTACCATTTTTCTCTTTTTTAGAAACTAATCGTCCATTACCAACTCCAACTAAATTTTTTGGCGTAATAATTTCCAATTCCATTCCATTATCTGGCTCATCGCCTAAATAATCTTTGTTCGGAAACCAAGCACTTGCGCCCAAACCTTGTACCGCAACAGACATCCAATCGCGACCTTTTTCATCTTTTGCAAAAATCCAACCGCCGTCCCAAGGTGCTCTCACTGCAACACGAGGATTTCCGTTATATTCTAATTCTAATTGATTTGAAGTATTCTTGATAATTTTTCCGACATTAATAAAATAAACATTTCCATCACGTTTGAAATCAGAGATTTTCTTTCCATTCAATTTTACAGCCGAAACCATCATCGGATCTTGTAAATCGATTTGCAATAAATCTGATTGTTGAGGAGCAGTTTTATCAAAGGTAATTGTAGTTTTTCCTTTTATCGATTTTGACTGATAATCTGGCTCTACACTTACTTTATAATGTTTGACATCCCACCAATTTCGGAATTCATTATTCGTCCCGCGAAGCGAATCTTGTCGCGTAAACTCTTGTTTGTTATTAAGTACTTGTGCATTTGTTGTTATCGAGATCAAGCCAAGTAATAGTACTAATTTCTTCATAGTCATTTTTAAAACATATCAAAAATAAGATTATATATTTGATAAATAAGCCAAAAAACTATGATTACAGAAAAATTTAAAGAAAGAATAAATTATTTAAAAAATAATCATTTAATCGTTGAAGCATTGTACGAAATTTTAGATGAATTAAAATTAAAACATAGTGCTTTTACAGGTTTTACGTTTCGAGAAGAAATCGATCCGAAAGGTTTTTTATTGACTGCAGAAGGCGAAGAAAAAACTGGAATTACGATTCGTGTTCCACGCAATATCTTAGATTTTGATTTAGTATTACTTTCTAATGTTTTGATGCACGAAATGGTACATGTTTTTCAGCGTTCGGGTGAAAATCAAATTGAATTGCGAGAAGAACGCGAATGGCAAGCATATACAGAAATGATTTTTCATAAACGATTTCCAAATGTTCCACCATTGACCGATTTTTACATCAAGCAGTTTGGCGAAAAAGCATTGACGTATTACAACAGAATGCCCGATGACATGAAAACGAAATATGCAGATGAAAAAACTGATTTAGAAAAAATTCTGCAAACGATTTACGATAAAGAAAATAAACCAAAAGAAGAACCAAAACCTGAAAATAATACTGAAACAATTTCTTGGCAAGATTTCGAAAAATTAGATATGAGAATTGGTACAATTATCAGTGCAAATAATTTTCCGAAAGCAAGAAATCCTGCTTATCAGTTAGAAATTGATTTTGGTCCGTTAGGAATCAAGAAAAGTTCGGCACAAATTACATCGCTTTATAACAAAGAAGAATTGATTGGAAAACAAATAATGGCTGTGGTTAACTTTCCGAAAAAACAAATTGCCACTTTTATGAGCGAATGTCTCGTGATGGGCGTTTATGGAAATAATAATGATGTTATTCTCTTGAATCCCGAACGAAAAGTAGAAAACGGAAGTAAGATTGGGTAATATTGAGACTAAGACTAAGACTAAGACTGAGGTTAAGGCTGAGATAAAATTTGAGTTTGATTAAAACTGATGAGTAAACAAACTTTTAAAACAATTATTATTTTCTCACAACATAGATTGAGATTGAGACTAAGACTGAGATAAAGTTTGAGTTTAAGTATATAACTTAACGCTGACATTTTATCAACCAATAAACTGACTTTTTTATCGATAAATAATCAAATCATTAATCATAATCTGACAACCTGACATCTAAAATCTATTGGATGTCATTTTTTTTATGTTGGCACAAAGATTGACTATTCTGGTGTAGCATCATTTTTGATGATGTGTAAAAGTTTAAAATAAATCATTAATAATATAAAAAATAACTAAACAATATGAGCAAAATAATCGGAATCGACTTAGGTACAACGAACTCTTGTGTTTCTGTAATGGAAGGTAGTGAGCCAGTTGTAATTCCAAATGCAGAAGGTAAAAGAACTACTCCATCTATCGTAGCATTCGTAGAAGGAGGGGAAATTAAAGTTGGTGATTCAGCAAAACGTCAAGCTGTAACAAACCCAAAGAAAACGATTTATTCTATTAAACGTTTCATGGGAACTAAATTTAATAATGATGCAGATGAAATCGGTCGTGTTCCTTATTCAGTTGTAAAAGGAAACAATGATACGCCAGCAGTTGATATTGATGGACGTAACTATACTCCACAAGAAATCTCAGCAATGATTTTACAAAAAATGAAAAAAACTGCTGAAGATTATTTAGGACAAGAAGTATCAAGAGCGGTAATTACTGTACCAGCTTATTTTAACGATGCTCAACGTCAAGCAACTAAAGAAGCTGGTGAAATTGCAGGTCTTAAAGTAGAACGTATTATCAACGAGCCTACTGCTGCTGCATTAGCTTACGGATTAGACAAAGCAAACTCAGATAAAAAAATCGTTGTTTACGATTTAGGTGGTGGTACTTTTGACGTATCTATCCTAGAATTAGGTGACGGTGTATTCGAAGTGTTATCTACAAACGGTGATACACACTTAGGAGGTGATGATTTTGATGATGCAATCATCAACTGGTTAGCTTCTGAATTCCAAGCGAAAGAAGGTGTAGATTTGAAAAAAGACGCAATGGCTTTACAACGTTTACGTGAAGCTGCTGAAAAAGCTAAAATCGAATTATCTTCTTCTGCTCAAACAGAAATTAATTTACCATACGTTACAGCTAACGAAACAGGACCAAAACACTTAGTAGAAACTTTAACTCGTTCTAAATTTGATCAGTTAACAGAAGATTTAGTACGTCGTTCTATGGAGCCTTGTAAAAAAGCGTTATCTGATGCAGGTTTATCAATCAACGATATCGACGAAGTTATCTTAGTTGGTGGATCTACACGTATGCCAAAAATCCAAGAAGAAGTAGAAAAATTCTTCGGTAAAAAACCATCTAAAGGAGTTAATCCAGACGAGGTTGTTGCAATTGGTGCAGCTATCCAAGGAGGTGTTTTAACAGGTGATGTAAAAGACGTATTATTATTAGACGTTACACCATTATCTTTAGGTATCGAAACTTTAGGAGGAGTATTCACAAAATTAATTGAAGCGAATACAACAATTCCAACTAAAAAATCTGAAGTTTTCTCAACTGCAGTTGACAATCAACCAGCAGTAACATTAAGAATTGGTCAAGGAGAGCGTCCATTATTCAACGATAACAAAGAAATCGGACGTTTTGACTTAGTAGATATTCCACCAGCACAAAGAGGTGTTCCTCAAATCGAAGTAACATTTGATATTGATGCGAATGGTATCTTAAGTGTATCTGCAAAAGATAAAGGAACAGGAAAAGAGCAATCAATCAAAATTGAAGCTTCATCTGGATTATCTGATGCTGATATCGAAAGAATGAAAAAAGAAGCACAAGAAAATGCTGCAAAAGACGAAGAAGCAAAAAACAAAATTGAAAAAGTAAATGCTGCTGACGCGTTAATTTTCCAAACAGAAAAACAATTGACTGAGTACGGAGATAAAATTCCTGCTGACAAAAAACAACCAATTGAAGAAGCTTTAGCTGAGGTTAAATCTGCTCACGCTGCTCAAGACGTTGCTGCAATTGATGCTTCTATGGAAAAATTAAATACAGCTTGGAATGCTGCTTCACAAGAAATTTATGCTGCAATGAACGAAGGTCAAGAAAGTGGTGCACAAGCGCAACCAGGAGCTGATCAAGGTCAAGCAAAAAATGATGGTGTTGAAGACGTAGACTTCGAAGAAGTTAAATAATAGAATTTCATTTATCAATAGGAAAGCCTCGCATTGCGAGGCTTTTTTGTGTTTATTAATATAAATAGTTTATTTTTTAAATCATCTCGGTTTCATACAATACAAAAAATCCACTTAAAATCATTTAAGTGGATTTTTTTAATTCTAAATTTATATTTTACTGATGTTGTTGTGCATCAATTACAGCAATGGTAACCATATTCACAATTTCGCGAACAGTGCTATCCAATTGTAACAAATGAATTGGTTTTTTCATTCCGATCAAAATTGGTCCAACCGCTTCTATATTTCCTAATTCTTGTAATAATTTATACGAAATATTCGCTGATTCAAGATTTGGAAAAACTAATGTATTCGCATGCGTTCCTGCTAATTTAGAAAACGGAAAATTACTTTGTAATTTCTCTTTATTCACTGCAAAATTTGCCTGAATATCACCATCAACTAAAACATCTGGATGATTTTGATGTAGATAATTCACTGCATTCTGAACTTTAGAAACCGTTTCTCCTTTATTTGATCCGAAGTTTGAATAAGACAATAATGCAATCTTTGGTTCAATTTTAAACTTCTTAATTGTTTCGTTAAATTGCAATGTAATGTTAACTAAATCCTCTGAAGTTGGATCTAAATTAACCGTTGTATCACCTAAGAAAACTGGTCCTTTTTCTGTCAACATCATATACATACTCGCAACTTTTTGACCTTGTTCCGCTCCAATTAATTCTAAAGCTGGACGAATCGCTTGCGAATAGTTTTTCGTCATTCCCGAAATCATTGCATCTGCATAACCAAACTCAACCATGCATGAACCAAAATAATTACGATCTCTCAATAATTTTTTTACATCTGATTTAGAAATTCCTTTTCGTTGACGTTTATTGTAGATAAATTCTACAAATTCGTTGTAACGATCGGAATCTTCTTCAGCATTCGTGTCTACAATTTCTACATCTTCCAAATCCAACATATACTCTTTGATCATTTGTTGAATTTTATTTTTCTTTCCTAAAATAATTGGAATAGCGATTTTTTCTTCCTTTACAATTTGCGCTGCACGAAGAATTTCGAAACGATCTCCTTCAGCAAAAACAACACGTTTTGGATTTGATTTTGCCGTTTGTGTCAAATTACGCATAATCGTACTTTCTTTTCCGATTCGCTTAATCAATGACAATTTGTATTCTTCTAAATCTGTAATGATATTTTTAGCAACACCAGTTTCGATCGCCGCTTTTGCAACCGCAGCCGAAACTTCTGGTAACAAACGTGGATCATTAGGTTTTGGAATAATATAATCTTTTCCAAATTTGATCGAATGATTATTGTATGCTTGCGTCACAACTTCAGGAACTGGTTCTTTTGCTAATTCTGCAATTGCTCGAACAGCAGCAATTTTCATTTCCTCATTAATTGTCGTCGAACGAACATCTAACGCTCCTCTAAAAATATACGGAAACCCAAGTACATTATTCACCTGGTTTGGATAATCAGAACGCCCAGTTCCCATAATAATATCTTGACGCGTCGCAACTGCTAAATCGTACGCAATCTCTGGATTTGGATTTGCCATTGCTAACACAATTGGATTTTCTGCCATTGTATTCAACATATCTGCTGATAAAACATCTGCAGCCGATAAACCGATAAAAACATCTGCATCTTTAACAGCATCTGCCAATGTCGAAATATCACGATCTGTTGCCCATTCTGCTTTAGAAGGATCAAGATTATCACGGTCAGAACGGATTACGCCTTTACTGTCTAACATCACGATATTTTCTTTCGTTGCACCAACAGAAATATACATTCCTGTACACGAAATTGCCGCAGCACCAGCTCCGTTTACTACAATTTTAACTTTAGAAATATTTTTTCCTTGTAATTCACATGCATTAATCAACGCTGCACCAGAAATAATAGCTGTTCCGTGTTGATCGTCGTGCATAACTGGGATATTCATTTCAGCTTTCAAACGTTTCTCAATTTCGAAACACTCAGGCGCTTTAATATCCTCTAAATTAATTCCTCCAAAAGTAGGCTCTAAAGCTTTTACCGTATTGATAAATTCATCAACATTTTTTGTATCCAATTCGATATCGAAAACATCAATATCAGCAAAAATTTTGAATAGAAGACCTTTACCTTCCATCACCGGTTTTGAAGCTACCGCACCAATATCTCCCAAGCCTAAAACGGCTGTACCGTTACTAATAACTGCAACCAGATTTCCTTTTGCTGTGTACTTATAAGCATTTTCTGGATCTTTTTCAATCTCTAAACAAGGCTCCGCAACACCTGGTGAATAAGCAAGCGATAAATCACGTTGTGTATTCGTAGGTTTTGTAGGCACTACTGCAATCTTTCCTGGTTGACCCATTGAATGGTAATTCAATGCATCTTTCTTACGATTGTCATTCATTTCTCTGTGGTTTATATTTTTTCAAAATAAATTTAGGTAAAATATATTCAACCCACTTATGACAGATGTTAGATTTTGATATTTTATTAAAATAAATTATCGAGTTATACAATTTTGAAGTTAATAATTATGAGGTTGATAAATTAAAAATTAAATCGAGTGGTAAACATAACTTGAGTTGGTCTCAACTTATAGATAAATCGTTGTTCATAATTGGAAGAAAAACTGTTTTGAGAAAAATATTTTTCATTAAAAAGATTATAAGCAGACAATTCAAAATCTATTTTCTTCTTTTTTAATGAATAACGATACATTAAATCTCCGAAAGTTGAATTTGGATTTAATCTTGAATCATCATTAACATACAAATCAAAATTAAGTTTTATATAATGCTGATCTACAGGAAAAAAATGTAATCCTATTTGGTGGATTTGATTGGTGATTGAACGTGATTCAGATTCCTTTGAAAACTTATTTTTATAATTTGTTAAACCGTATTTATATTCAAAAGTCATCCAACTTAATAATCTGAAAGATGCATCAAAATTAGAAGTTAAAATGGTATTGTGAATTTCGATTAAATCATCATTTAATAATTGATCGTAGGTTCTAAAATTATAACCTCCAGCTAAATTAAATGTTGTCTTAATTTTAGAAAAATATTGACTTATTTTAGCATTAACAGAATGTGTTTTTTGATGATTTTTTAAGTTCAAAGCTTCTAAAACTGTACTTGCATCCGCATTATAGCTGTAATTGTAGATTAAGTTATTTTCTGACCAATTGTACGAATATCCAAAATTGATAAACCTAGATTTTATCGGATTTTTATACTCGAAACGTAAAGAAGAAATCCATTTTTTTACTTCGTTAAAATTTCCGTCATTTTGTTGAATAGAATTGTATCGATACAATATAAATCCTTCGTGCAAACGTGTTAAACTCCCCAAATCATTAGAGAAATTATGCGAGGTTGATACTTTCCAGAATTTTGAAAATTCTAAACCTATATTAAATTTTGGTTCGATGTAAAAACGATTGTATGAAGTTTTATTTCCGAAAGAATTATTCTCTAAATTATACCACTGAAAAGGAATTCCAAAAGAAAAATTAAGTCGATTCTTTCTGTACGAAAAGTTATTTTCTACATACGGATTTAAAGTTGACCAGCGTGTATTGTTAGTAAAAGTAGAATTTATTGGTTGATTATCTGCTAACAAATCACTTTTCATTGTATGATTGGTGTACTTAATTCCAATTTTTGATTGTAGCGTTAAAGCTTTTATTCCTTTTGAAAATTCAGCGAAATTATTTGTCGAAAATTTCTCAAAATTAATTTGTTGAAACACATTTTGATAATCATTTCCGTTGTTTATAAAATCAGTAAAAACTCCAGGAGAAACACTTAAATTCTCGTTATAATTTCTGTATGCAATAACAGAACGCAACGTAATTAATTGTTTACCAACTTTCTTGATTGTATTAAACTGATTGGTAAACTGCCGATTTGGTTGTGTTAATCGTTGTGTAATAAAATTATTATTTTGATTGAGATCTCCTCTCGAACTGTTCCAGTCTCCTTTAAATTCCAAGACATTTTCAAGATAATTTTTAGAACTATTTTGAGATAATGTTGCTTTTAGATTAAGACTTTCTATTTGCAAATAATTTTTTTTGATTTCGTTGAGAAATATATCACCTGTTGGTAAAAAATATTGTGTGTTTGTTTCTCCGAATCGCTTTTGAAAATCGTTGTGATAAGACAAGTTAATTCGTAAATCTAGCTCTTTTTTTAATTTAAAAAGATGATTCCAAGAACCAATATTTATTGCATTATCTAACCAACGTTCGCCATCAAAATTGGGAGTTTGTACACCTGCAATTGATAACCAACTTTCGTTCGAAAATTTTTCAGAGTCATTTAAAAAATCTTCAAGACTTAAGGTTTTTAATTGACGAGAAACATCATTTCCACGATTATTTCCTTGATAAGAACCTATCATTTGTTGCTTTTTTGTGAACAACATTGGTGTAATATTCGCCTGATACAACAATGGTGAAGCGCCAAGACCAACTTCTGCTTTACCAGAATAGGTAATTTTGCTTTTTAATTTGATATTTAATGCGGCTTTAGAGCTATAAACCAAACTGTCTAAAATCTTGATCGGTTGATGATTCTCTAAAATTTGTACTTTATCCACAGCGTCTGCAGAAAGATTTTCGTTTGCTAATGCATATTTTCCGCCCAACAAATCCATTCCTTCGATGTAGTATTTATTGATTGGTTCGCCTTGATACAAGATTCTACCAGAATTTTCGATTTCTATTCCAGGCATTTTTTTGATCACATCTGCTATAGAACGGTCTTTTATATCTTTAAAATTACTGACATCATAGGCAATTGTGTCGCCTTTTTTGCGAATTGGAGATTCTTTTAATTTAACTTCTTTTAACTCGATAGCTTTTTCTTGTAAAGTGAAATCAAAGTTTGTAGACGATTCATTTACCAAATCTGAAGTAAAAGCATAATTCATCGCACGAACCTTAATTTCATAGGTTTCGTGCGATGGATTATCTATTTTGATAGAATATTTACCGTCCGATTTTGTAATAAAATACGCCAAGGTTTCTTCCGAAGTACTTGGAGAAATGGTAACGTTAGCACCAGATATAGGTTTTCCTTCCTCATTTTTTACAACACCAGAAATGGTAAGTTGTGCAAAAATAAAGTGAAAAAATAAAGCAAATAATAGTGTTAATTGGGCTTTCAAAAATTAATATGATTACTTTTTTCTAAAAAAACATTTTCGCTTTTTAATTTATTATCTATCTTTTTTTCCATTTCAGCTGGTGAAATATTAGAGCTTGTTATATTAAGACTTTTTAAGTTTTGTATAATTTCAACTCCCCTATTTTCATATATTTTTTTGTAATCCTCTAAATTCACTTTTTTTGATTTTGTAAAATCTTTTGTTAAATCAGGTTTTGTATTATTTTGATTAATCTCAATTGCAGAAAAATGGAAATAATTATTGTCATCATAGATTTCTAAAATAAGCCCTGGTAATCCTCCAAATTTGTATGGACCAACACTGTTTGGTATTTCTTCTGTGTACCAAGCTGTCCATTTTCGCCCTAAATATGTTGTTGTTGCTTTTTTTATAATTAAATCCAGCTGAGTTTTTTGCTCATTTTCTATTTTCCAATTTATTTCCTCAATAGGCTGATTTAATAGGTAAATATTTCTATTTACTTTACTTAATATTTTATTTGTTCCATTATTTCTTATTATAGTATGATTAATGATTGGGGATGGGTATTTTTCTTTTATAGCAGCTATATTTAGTGTGTTATTTGTTATAAATTCTTGAGTATTTTTAGCATTTAATCCTTGAAGATAATTATCGTAGTTTACCTTTTTTGGACTTATATAAATTGTACTATCTTTTGCAATATACAAATCCATTTCTTCATATTTTACTTCTTTTTTTACAGAATCAGTTACAAATTTCACGTCATATACAACTTTATATGTTTGTGCTTGAATAAAAAAAGAGGATAAAATAAATAATATGAATATTTTTTTCATAACTCTATTTATAAAGTATAGCATTAACTAAGTTTAATGCTATACCTCTTATTATTTAATTACAATAAACTTCCATTTCTTCATAAAGTTCTACAGCAAAATCTATAACATCTCCTAAAGGACCACAATCTTCATATACAAATCCAATTCCACATCTTTCAACAGATACATCCCAGCATTCTACTGAAGTTACATCTTGTTTATCTTCAGTTTCTGTTTCATTTGCCATTGCAAAAGTTCCGATAAGTGCAAAAGCACTTGCTAATAACATTTTCTTCATTTTTTAAGTAATTTAGTTTTTTAATAATCAATCATAGTTTGCAACCTACAATTGCCTCTGTACTCTTCCCTTTGTTAGGTACATTCAAAAATAATAATAATAATAATACACAAATCTTTTTGCAACTTAAGTATATAAAAACAAATAATTTAATATTTGGTTTATTCTAATTCAATAGGGTTATAAGGCATTCCACCAAAATTGGTTATAGGTTTCTTATTTTCGTCAAGTGCAACTCCTTTTAACCTTTCAGCTGCATTTTCATGATAATCTTTTTCAGCTTTATAGAATTCTGTTTTCTTAACTTTTATAGGTGTTTTTTCACCTTGTGCTAAATAGATTTGTTTAGGATTTTGGTTGCTAGCGTTTGCTGTAAAATGATAATGTTCTTTATCATCATAAATCTCTAAAATAAGACCAGGCAAACCATAAAATTTATACGGACCAGCATTCATTGGGATTTCGTCAGTGTACCAAGCCGTCCATTTTCTACCACCGTAGTTTACAGTCGCTTTTTTTGCAGTATAATTCAAGATTTGTTTGGTGTCATTCAGTAGTTTCCAATCTAATTTTGGTAACGTTTCTTTATAAAAAAATGAATCGTGATAAATTTTATCTGCAAAAGTCAATTGATCTTTTTCTTTATCGATAATAATTTGATATCTAAAGGCAGATTTGAAACGTTGAGCCATACTAATATTAATATCATTTGCATTAACTGTTCCCAAATGACTATGTTTTTCGTCTATAGAATCTGATCCAATTCTATTGTAATCGACGAATTTATTGTAACGTTTACCAATTTGTAGAAGTGCTAAACCAGCTTTCGCTTTTTCCGGGTTTTTTATATTACGAACAACTTTGTAATCGTAAGTTATATTGTAATCAGATAACTCGAAATTTGTTTGGGAGTAATTAGAAGAATTGAATGTCGCGTCAGTTTTTATTTGTGGCTGTGCATATACAATGCAACCAATAAAAATGATAAAATAGTATAGTAATTTCATTATAAGGTTGTTAATTATGATGAAATTACTATAAATATTTTTATTCTACAAATATAGTATTAATTTATTTTTAAATTATTTACCACGTCAACCAACTTTTTAGTTAAGTTTTTACGGTTGAATTGTTGAACTTCGTCTTCGTTTGTTTCAAATTTTTGAAGAGGATTTCTTAACCATTGGTTATAAATAGAAAGGATGAAAGATTTTATTTCAGTAACATCTTGATGGCTAAAATAATCGCCAGCTTTCGTTTTATGCAGTATTTTTTGAACATCAGCCTCAGCTGGTCCAATTGCTAAAATAGGATTTCCAGTCGCCATATATTCAAATAACTTTCCAGGAATAATTCCTTTAGATGCAACATTATCAAAGTTGGTCAAAATCAAAACATTTGCTGTATTAATAGCGTTCAATGACTCTTGATGTGAAACGTAACCATGTGCAACCAAGTTTTTCTCTAAACCTGCATCAATCACTGTTTGTTTGACGTCATCAGCTAAAGAACCATAAAAATTAAGTTTTAAATCTTCTTTGAATGATTGATTTTCGGAAGTTAATTCAGCTAAAGCTTTCCACAATGCAACAGGATTTCGAAGCATTTCCAAACCTCCAGAATACGTCAAATGAAAGTGATTTTGATCTTTTTCTGTTTGTTGTTTTACTTCTTCAAAACCATTTGTAATTACTTCTACATGTTTTGCACCAATCTTCTTGAAATTTTCTCCATCAGCATAACTTGTTGCTAAAACAACATCTGCTTTTTGCATTACTTCACGCTCTAAATCTTCGTGTTTTTTTGCAGCCCAAAAAGTTAATTTCAATTCTTTGTGATAACTAATTTGAGTCCATGGATCACGAAAATCTGCCAACCATTTGAGATTTGGTAATTGTTTTTTCAATTTCAAACCGATTAAATGTAAGCTATGAGGCGGACCAGAAGTTACAATCGTATCTATATTTTCTTTCTGTAAAAAGTCTTTTAAATATTCTGCAGAAGGATTTACCCAAAACTTGCGCGCATCTGGAATAAAGAAATTTCCACGCACAAAAACTGACAATCTCGACATGAAAGATTGATTTTCTTTCTTTTCGAAATGTCCACCTTTATAAGCTTTATTCTTTGGATTCAGTTTTTCTGCTAACTGATAAGGTTCCCAAATTTTATTCTTGATGATTTTAACTTTTGGATTAATGTCCTTGGCTAAAGTTTCATCGAGAATTGGATAAGAAGGATTTTCTGGAATATAAACATAGGTTTCATATCCAAATTCAGGAAGATATTTTGTGAATTTCAACCATCTTTGAACACCAGGACCTCCCGCAGGAGGCCAGTAATAGGTGATGATTAATATTTTTTTCATTCCAAAATTAAGCCTTTTCAGCGACTAAGTTTAAATTCTCTTTTATAGAACATTTTTTATATCCCAAATAAATACCTCCAGCCACAACGATTAAAAGTAAAATATTCGAAACTATCACAATCATATTTCCAGTAGAAATAACTTGTGGTTTAAATTCCATCACGATTGTATGATTTCCTTTTTGTACAGGAACTGCACGCAAAACATAATTCGCTTTTTCGATCGGAACTTCTTTTCCATCAACCGTTGCAATCCAACCGTGCGGATAATAAACTTCTGAGAAAACAGCAATTTGATCTGTATTAGAAGAAGATTTATACGTCATCTTCATTAGTGAATAATCAACCAATTCAATTTTCGCATTAGTATCTGCCGAAACATTCATGTTTTTATTCTCAACCAAATCTTTACGTAAAATTACCGTGTTATTAATTGGAGTAGAATTTATCGCTAAAATTTCATCATTTGCATTTTCTGTCCATTTGATATTTGAGGCTAACCAAACACTTCCCAAAGCTGTAGGATTTTGCTGTACTTGCGGCTCCGTTGGACTTCCATGAATAATGTATTTCGTATTCATCATATTCAATACATTAATCAAACCTGTTTCATCTTTGATTCCATATTTTTTCAATTGCGGATCTTGAGAAAAATAGATATCCACAACATCTTGGTATTTTCCTAATTTCGCCGCATGATAACCACCAATTGAAGGAACAAAATATGAAGTTCCAGCTTCATTAAATGTACTCAAAACCGTATTGTACACACGGAAATGTGATTTATCTTGTTTTGAAATATTTAATAATAAATTATTCAATGGAACTTTGTAAGCAATTTGCGCTACATTATTGTTGTTCTCTGCTTCAGTTTGTAAACGAGGCGACATTTCAGTTGGGAAAGGATTATCAACAATGTATTTAGATACAAAATTATCTTCGTTCAAATATCTTTTATTCACCGTAAATCCGTCAATAAAAGCCAATGCACCAATCGCTAAAATGACGATAATTGGTTTTTTGATAAACTTGAATAAATAAGCCAACAACAAAGCCATTGTGAACAAAACAAAAATCAATGTGCGAACTGTATCCGCTTTAAACATAGAAATTCTATCTTGAATTAATGCTTCATCTAATCGTTTTATTAATCCATCCCAAAGTCCGATTGCATTTGGATTTGCTTGCTGAATTTGTCCGATTAATTGTTCAGTCATTAATTTTTCATTCTCTGATGTAAATGGAAAAATCATTCCACCGAATAAGAAGAAAATAATTAGAATTCCGACTGTAGAACCACCAGCTATATAAAGTACTTTCTTTTTGAATTCATCTGATTCGTCAGAATTAAAGAAATAATATAAAGTCAAAATTGCTAAGAAAGGCATTGTAAATTCGGCAATTACCAAGATTGATGATACAGCGCGGAACTTATCATACATCGGGAAATAATCAATGAATAAGTTGGTAACGAATGGTAAATTTTTACCCCAAGCCAAAATGAAACTTAGAATCGTTGCTCCAACTAACCATTTTTTATAGGTCGCGTATTTTCCACGTACCATAAACATTCCGATAATAAACAAGAAAACGACTACAGCTCCCTGATATGCAGGTCCGGAAGTTCCTGGCTGATCTCCCCAATATGCACTTCTCGGTTGACTTGCCACAGCTTGAAAAACTTGCTGATTGAACTCGTCTTCACCAAGGCTATATTGAGTATTTTGTAATTCTGATGTATAATTCTTTAAATCTTCTGGATTCGTTTGCGAACCACCACCCATCAAATTTGGAATAAAAAGATTTAATGTTTCTAATTTTCCATAACTCCATTGTGTGATATAATCGTGATCTAATCCGTTCGAATTCTTTTTCAACAAGGTCATCTCAGATTTTCCACGAGTTGTTTCTTTACTGTATTCGTAAGTTGACAATAATCGATTTGCATTCAATCCTGCTGCAATAATTAAAGCGACAACTACTAATGCAGATGATTTTAAGAAATCTGGTAATTCTTTTTTCTTTAAACTATCAATAAATTGAACAATTGCAAAAACCAACATCGCTAAAAACAAATAGAACGTCATTTGAATGTGATTGGCTTGTAATTGCAATCCCATAAACAAGGTTGTAAGTACAAAACCTGCAATGTATTTTTTACGATACAATAAAAGAATTCCGGCAACAAAAGGCGCGAAATAACCAATTGTATGGAGCTTTCCGTTATGCCCTGCTGCAATCAGCTCAAAATAATACGAACTAAAAGCAAAGAAAATTGCACCAACTAAAGCATATTGCCATTTTTTGAAAAGCGTTAAGCCAAGAATAAAAAATCCTGTAAATAACAAGAAAATATAATCTGCTGGACGTGGTAAAAATCTGAAAACACCATCTATCGTTTTGATAATATCAAAATCATATTTTGCTCCAGTTTGATAGGTTGGCATTCCACCAAACATCGCATCAGACCAATAGACATTTTCTCCTGTTTTGTCTTGATACGTCAACATTTCTTGCGCACTACCCCTGTAGTTGATAATATCAGGTTGAATAACAGATTTTCCCGATAAAACTGGTGAACAATACACCAATGCAATCACTGCAAAAAGCAGCAATGAGATAAGAACGTAGAGTAAATTCTTTTTATTTTTCATCCTTTTTTTCTTCGATTATTTCGTAATCCACCGTTTCGGCGTCTATATTATATTTCGGTTTGTCGAAAGATGTGTTTGGTTTCGATTCGTTGTACGAATCATTTGAGTTTTGGTTCTGATTATAAGCATTTCTTTGCTGATTAATTGCTTCTTGAAAAACTTTTTTCACTGCAAATACTTTTCTTAAAAATCTAAAAATAGTTAAGAAAATAATACTTAAAATTATAATCCAAATAATTGTTTTCATTTTAGTTAACTGTTGTGACAGTTGTAACCGACTCAGTCATCGTTTGTTTTTGACCTTGCGCTTCTACTGTACGTTTTAATGTTTCCTTTTTCGTTAAATTAACTTTGTTGATCCAACCAGATTTAGTGTCCAACAAAATTTTTCCATCTACATTCGCACTACTATTCGCAGACATTGTAACACCTTGTTGCGACTCATTACCTTTCAAACTTTGCGTTCCATTTACAGTAATTGTCGTATTTGCAGGCTCAACACTTGCTAAAGTTCTTTTCATCGAAATATTTCCTTTCATTGGACCTTGATCAATTTTTTGACTATCGCTCCAAGATTCTTTAAGCGCTAAAGTTTTGTTAGGGAAAATATTCATCGTTTCTTCAAATTGAGAAGAAATTGCTTGTTTGTTTAATGAATTGTCGATAATCTGTGTAAAGAATTTAAACTCTTCTGCTGAAACTTGTTTCTTCACAGAGTTAAGAATTGAAGTTTTGATTCCTTCTAATCCATCAACGCTTACAACTTTTCCTTTCTGATCAACTTTCATTGTATACGTTTTTCCTGTCATAGCTTTGTAAATCGACCAAGAAACCGCAATATCTTTGTTCGCTGGTTTTGCAGCATTTGTGTCATACGAAATTGATTTTCCCGAAGGATCTGTCATTTTCTCGCTATATTGTTTAGATTTCACTTCTAATGTATACACACCATCTTTGAAATCTTTTACCGTATAATCAATTTGTTTTTTACTTTCACTTGACATTTTTTGAGATTGTTTCCCGTCCGAAGCCGTGTGAGTTGTTTTAATTCCCAACGTCATTGGATAAGTCTTTCCTATCTCCAAATTGTATTTGTATGCATATTTGTCATCTGCACCTTTTGTTATTGCAACAACTTCTGTTTCAGCAGGCGTTTCAGCGATTTTCAAAGAATCTGTTGTTTCTATTTTGGCAACTGTATCACCTTTTTCGTTCACAATTAATTCTTTTCCATCTTTATCTTTTCCTACGACTTTATCATCTTTTTTACATGAAACAACTGCCATTGCGACAGCCATCATGAATAGTAATTTTTTCATATCAATTTTATGTTTGATAATTGGTTTATTGCCAAAATCAATCCAAAAATAAGGATTTTAGTTGATTTTTTAACATTAAGATTTTAAAACAATCATATCTAGAAAATTAGATGATTGAAAAGAATTTATTGTCAATCTAGAAAATTATAAAGTATTACAAATTGTCATAATTAATAAATACAAAAAAAGCCTCCCAATTTGGGAGGCTTTTTACTATATAATCGAATAGATTATGCTTCTTCTGTACTTTCAGTTTCAGCAGCTGGTGCAGCTTCTTCTGTTTTAGTACTTTTTTTACTACGACGTGTAGTTGCTTTTTTCTCTACTTTCGCGTTAGTGTAGATATCATTGAAATCTACTAACTCGATCATTGCAGTATCAGCACCGTCACCTAAACGGAATCCAGTTTTGATGATACGAGTGTATCCTCCTGGGCGATTTGCAATTTTAGGAGCTACAGTTCTGAATAATTCAGTTACAGCTTCTTTATCTTGTAAGTATGAAAATACAACGCGACGGTTGTTAGTATCGTCTGTTTTAGACTTTGTCAATAAAGGCTCAACATATGTTTGTAATGCTTTAGCCTTTGCTACTGTTGTGTTAATTCTCTTGTGAGTAATCAACGCTATAGCTAAATTAGATAATAAAGCTCTTCTATGAGAGGCAGTTCTACCTAAATGGTTAAATTTTTTTCCGTGTCTCATTTTTTAATAAAATTATTCTACGTCTAACTTATATTTTACGATGTCCATTCCAAAGTTAAGACCTTTGCTGTCCACCAATTCTTCTAACTCTGTAAGAGATTTCTTACCAAAGTTTCTGAATTTCATTAAGTCAGACTTAGCGAAAGAAACTAATTCGCCTAATGTTTCAACTTCAGCTGCTTTTAAACAATTTAATGCTCTTACTGATAAATCCATATCTACCAATTTTGTTTTCAATAATTGGCGCATATGTAATGCTTCTTCATCATAAGTTTCACCAGATGCAACTTCTTCCGCTTCTAATGTTATTCTCTCATCTGAGAATAACATAAAGTGGTGAATTAAGATTTTAGCTGCTTCAGTTAAAGCATCTTGAGGTGTTATAGAACCATCTGTTGTAATTTCAAAAACTAATTTTTCGTAGTCAGTTTTTTGTTCTACACGATAGTTTTCAATTGCGTATTTTACATTCTTAATTGGAGTGTAAATTGAGTCAATTGCTATAGTACCGATTGGCGCAGAAGCCTTTTTATTCTCATCAGCTGGTACGTATCCTCTACCTTTTTCGATTGTAAATGTAATTGTTACGTTTACTTTAGCGTCTAAGTTAGCGATAACTAATTCAGGGTTTAAAACTTGGAATCCAGAAATAAATTTCCCTAAATCACCTGCTGTTAATTGATCTTGCCCTGAGATAGTAGCAGTTACAGTTTCAGCATCTGATTCATCAATTTGTTTCTTAAAACGAACCTTTTTCAGATTTAAAATGATCTCTGTAACATCTTCCACTACTCCTGGAATAGTTGAAAATTCGTGCTCAACTCCTTCAATTTTGATTGAAGTGATCGCATATCCTTCTAATGAAGAAAGTAACACTCTACGTAGAGCATTTCCAACTGTAATCCCGTATCCTGGCTCTAATGGACGGAACTCAAATTGTCCGAATTTAGAGTCAGACTCTACTAAGATTACTTTGTCAGGTTTGATGAAATTTAAAATAGTCATTTTATTAGTCTGATTTTAAGGTTTATTTAGAATATAACTCGACGATTAATTGCTCTTTAATATCTTCTGGAATTTGAACTCTTTCTGGAGCTTTTGTGAAAGTTCCTGATTTTTGTTCGTCGTTCCAAATTAACCAATCGTACTCGCTACGTGCGTGTAAAGAGTTTGTGATTGCAGCTAAAGATTTAGATTTTTCTCTAACAGCGATTACATCACCAGCTTTTAATTGGTAAGAAGGGATGTTCACGATTTCTCCGTTTACAGTTACGTGTTTGTGAGATACTAATTGACGTGCAGCACTACGTGAGTTTGCGATACCTAAACGGTAAACTACGTTATCTAAACGAGATTCACATAATTGTAATAATACTTCACCTGTAATTCCTTTAGAAGCATTTGCTTTTTTGTATAAGTTAGCAAATTGACGCTCTAAAATACCGTAAGTATATTTTGCTTTTTGTTTTTCAGTTAACTGAATAGCGTATTCTGATTTTTTAGCTCTTCTTTTGTTAGGTCCGTGTTGCCCTGGAGGATATTTCTTTTTCTCAAAAGATTTATCGTCACCGAAAATTGGTTGTCCAAATTTTCTTGCAATTTTAGTTTTTGGTCCTGTATATCTTGCCATGATTTGTTACTATTAAATATATTAAATAATTAAATTGAGAAAAATGATTATACTCTTCTCTTTTTAGGTGGACGACATCCATTGTGTGGTAATGGAGTAACATCAACGATTTCAGAAACCTCGATACCACCGTTATGAATTGTTCTAATAGCAGATTCACGACCTTGACCTGGTCCTTTCACGAATACTTTTACTCTTCTTAATCCTGCTTCGTATGCAACTGTTGTTGCATCTTGAGCAGCTACTTGAGCAGCGTAAGGAGTGTTCTTTTTAGATCCACGGAATCCCATTTTACCTGCTGAAGACCAAGAGATAACTTCACCGTTTTTGTTTGTTAAAGTAACGATAACATTGTTAAACGATGCTTGAATATGAGCTTGTCCAGTAGCTTCAATAACTACTTTTCTTTTCTTTACTACTTTCTGATTTTTTGCCATGATCCTATTTATTATTTAGTGGCTTTTTTCTTGTTAGCAACTGTTTTCTTTTTACCTTTTCTTGTACGTGAGTTATTTTTTGTTCTTTGACCACGTAATGGTAAACCTAATCTGTGACGAATACCTCTTTGACATCCGATATCCATTAAACGTTTAATGTTTAATTGGATTTCTGATCTTAATTCACCTTCTACTTTGAAAGTTTCATTGATCGATGCACGGATTGCGTTGATTTCTTCATCAGTCCATTCGCTAACTTTTGTATCTTCTGAAATATTATTTTCAGCTAAGATTTTAGAAGCACTGCTTCTTCCGATCCCGTAAATGTATGTAAGTCCGATTACCCCTCTTTTGTTTTTAGGTAAATCTACACCTGAAATTCTTGCCATAATTCTAAATAATTAACCTTGTCTTTGTTTAAACTTAGGATTCTTTTTGTTGATCACATACAAACGTCCTTTACGACGCACAATTTTACAGTCAGCACTTCTCTTTTTAATGGATGCTCTAATTTTCATCTTTGTAAATTTATTTATAATCCGATAGAGTTAACGTATCTACATTAACTCTATCACCAGTCGTTATTATTTCTTTTAGTATCTGTAAGATATTCTACCTTTCGTTAAATCGTAAGGAGACATCTCTATTTTAACTCTATCACCTGGTAATAATTTGATATAGTGCATACGCATTTTACCAGATATGTTACATGTTACAACATGTCCATTTTCTAATTCGACACGGAACATTGCATTTGATAATGCTTCTGTAATCGTACCGTCTTGTTCAATATGTTTTTGTTTAGCCATAAATCTTTTTAATAAAATCTTATTAGATATCTCTTGAAGTTCTACCTGAAGACATTAAACCATCGTAACGGTGATTTAATAAATATGTATTAATTTGTTGTACAGTATCTAAGATAACTCCCACCATAATTAACATTGATGTACCTCCAAAGAACATTGCTAAGCTCTGTTCTACACCTAATAATTTTACAATCGCTGGCAAAACAGCAAGCAAAGTTAGTAAAATTGCTCCAGGTAACGTAATTTTTGATAAAATTTCGTCTAAAAAATTTGCAGTTTCTTTTCCAGGACGGATTCCAGGGATGATTCCTCCGTTACGTTTAAGATCTTCTGCCATTTGGTTTACTGGGATTGTGATTGCAGTATAGAAATATGTGAAGATAATAATTAGTAATCCGAAGATCAAATTGTATTCCCACGTAAATGGATCTGCCATTTTCGCGAAGAATGCTTTTACTGGACTTCCTTCGTCTAAGAAATAGTTTGCCAATGTTCCTGGTAAAAACATAATTGCTTGTGCGAAGATAATAGGCATTACACCTGCTGCATTTACTTTAAGTGGAATATATGAACGTACAGAGTCTGTAACTGATCTCATATATGAACTACTTGAAGTTTGCGCTCTTCTTACATATTGTACTGGTACTTTACGCACCGCTGCAACAATCATAATACACATTGCAATAACTAGGATTAACCCTAACATTTCTATCAAGAAGAAAATACCGTTTGAAGGGTCAACTTCAAATGCATTAAATATTGCTTTTGGTAAGTCGGCTAGGATACCAACCATAATTAAGATTGAAATACCGTTACCTATACCTTTGTCAGTAATTTTTTCTCCCATCCACATGGCAAAGATTGTCCCTGTAATCAAAATGATTGTTGAAGGGAACCAGAACCAAAAGTTGGTTGGAGGAATTACATAGATAGCATATGATGAAGTTGGATCGTAAGGTAAAATTTGAGAAGTTACTAATGTAAGGTATGCTGGTGCTTGCACCAAACAAATCCCGATTGTTAACCATCTCGTAATTTGGTTTACTTTGTTACGTCCGCTTTCTCCTTCTTTTTGTAGTTTTTGGATGTAAGGTACTGCTAATCCCATCAATTGTATAACAATCGAAGCAGAGATATAAGGCATAATTCCTAACGCAAATACGGAAGCTCTCTTAAAAGAACCTCCGGTAAAAGAGTTTAATAATCCTAAAATTCCTGAATTTGCATTTTCTTGGTCTGCAACAAAACGATTAACCTCGTTAATATCGACACCTGGAAGTGGAATATGAGAACCGAATCTATAAACCAACAATAGAAGGATAGTTACAAGTAACTTATCCTTCAATTCTTTTATGCTCCAGATATTTTTTATGGTCTGTATAAACCCTTTCATCTATAAAATATATTCTTAAGCGTTAACTAATTCTACTTTACCTCCTGCATTCACAATAGCTTCTTGAGCTGTTTGAGTGAATTTATCAGCAGTAACATTAACAGTTGCTTTTAACTCTCCACGACCTAAAATTTTCACTAAGTCATTTTTGTGAGCTAATCCTAACTGAACTAATGTTTCTTTATTTAAAGTATCTGTAATTTTGTTGTTATCAACTAATTGTTGAATTGTATCTAAATTGATTCCTGTGTACTCAACTCTGTTGATGTTTTTGAAACCAAATTTAGGTAAACGTCTTTGTAAAGGCATTTGTCCACCTTCGAAACCGATTTTTCTTGAATAACCAGAACGAGATTTAGCACCTTTGTGTCCACGACCTGCTGTCAAACCGTTTCCACTACCTTCACCTCTACCTTTACGGAATTTATTTTGTACTGAACCAGCAGCTGGTTTTAAATTACTTAAATTCATTTTTAATAATTTTTAAAAGGTTAAAAGCGATTAAGCTCTTTCTACTACTACTAAGTGTGAGATTTTACGGATCATTCCTTCAATTTGAGGAGTTGATTCGTGCTCAACAACTTGATTCAACTTTTTTAAACCTAAAGCAACTAATGTAGCTTTTTGAGATTTATCACGGTTGATTGCACTACGTGTTTGTTTTACTCTTACTTTGCTCATTTTACTTTTTTTTAACCGTTGAATACTTTAGTTACAGAAATACCTCTTTGACGAGCAATAGTCTCTACAGAACGTAAGCTTAATAAAGCGCGGAATGTAGCTTTTACTGCGTTATGAGGGTTAGAAGAACCTTTTGATTTTGATAATACATCATGTACACCAACTGATTCTAATACCGCACGTACTGTACCACCTGCAATTACCCCTGTACCTTTAGATGCTGGACGGATGAATACTTGCGCACCACCGAAACGAGCTTCTTGTTCGTGAGGAATTGTGTTGTTAAATAACGGGATACGTACTAAGTTTTTCTTAGCGTCTTCGATAGCTTTAGCGATTGCAGAAGCTACGTCTTTAGATTTCCCTAATCCGTAACCTACTACTCCGTTTCCGTCACCTACTACTACGATTGCAGAGAAACCAAATGCTCTACCTCCTTTTGTTACTTTAGTAACACGTTGTACTCCAACTAAACGATCTTTTAAATCTAAACCTGTTGGTTTTACTCTTTCTACGTTTTTAAATCCTAACATAATTTCTTTCTCTTTTTTAGAATTTTAATCCACCTTCTCTAGCACCATCTGCTAAAGCTTTGATTCTACCATGATATACGAAACCGTTACGATCAAAAACTACAGTTTCAATTCCTTTTGCAATAGCTTTAGCAGCTAATGCTTTACCAACTGATACAGAAACTTCAGATTTTGTACCTTCTACAGCAACACCTTTTTCACGAGATGATGCAGAAGCTAAAGTTACTCCATTGTTATCGTCAATAATTTGAGCGTAAATTTCTTTGTTAGAACGGTAAACTGATAAACGAGGTTTAGTTTCTGTTCCAAAAATATTTCGACGCACGCGTCTTTTTATTTTTTGTCTTTTTTCTACTTTAGATAATGCCATTTTTCAATGATTTTTATGCAGATTTACCTGCTTTTCTTCTAATAATTTCTCCTACGAATTTAATTCCTTTTCCTTTGTAAGGCTCTGGCTTACGGTAAGAACGAATTTTCGCTACAATCATTCCTAATAATTGATTATCATGAGATGATAATGTAATAATAGGATTTTTACCTTTTTCTGTTAAAGTTTCAACTTTAATTTCAACAGGTAATTCAATAACGATATTGTGAGAGAAACCTAATGACAAATCTAATTTTTGTCCGTTGTTAGATGCTCTATAACCAACACCAACTAATTCTAATTGTTTTTTAAAACCTTCTGTTACACCAGTAATCATGTTATTGATTAATGAACGGTATAAACCATGTAAAGCTTTGTTATCTTTAGAATCGTTTGGACGAACTACAGTTAAAACTCCGTCTTCGATTGTTAAATCAAATCCTTCTTTTAACTCTCTTGTCATTGTAATGTTGTTACCTTTTACAGTAACTACGTTATCTTTAAATTCAACAGTTGCTGCTGCAGGGATGTTGATATGTGCGTGTCCTATTCTTGACATAATTTCTTAATTTTTTAAAAGATTAATAAACAAAACATAAAACTTCACCACCTACATTCTCTTGACGAGCTTGTTTATCTGTCATCACACCTTTAGAAGTTGAGATGATAGCAACACCTAAACCGTTTAATACACGAGGTAATTCTTTAGATCCTGCGTATTGACGTAAACCTGGAGTTGAAGCTCTTTTGATTTTACGGATAGCTGGCTCTTTAGTAACTTTGTCGTACTTTAAAGCGATTTTAATTGTTCCTTGAGGTTGATCTTGTCCTTCGAATTTGTAGTTCAAGATGTAACCTTGTTCAAATAAGATCTTAGTGATCTCTTTTTTAATTTTAGATGCAGGAATTTCCACTACTTTGTGTCCTGCCATCATTGCATTTCTAACGCGAGTTAGAAAATCTGAAATTGGATCTGTATACATAAATAATTCTATAGTATAGCGCGTAAGCACTACTTTTAAAATTAAACTTTTACCAAAATGCACTATGCATTTGGGTTGCAAATATATTGCATATTTTTTAATTACAAACTATTAATCTAAATAATTTATTTTTAATCGTTTTATAACTAGGGATTAAGACAAAACATGAAACTCAATCTTTATATTTATTTATCTTTTTAATCGATCTCAACAATTAATTCTTGATGTAATCTTCTATTTTTATTCTTAAAAAATAGCTGAAAGTCAAAACAATTTATATAAATTTGATTTGGCTTTAGGGGTATTCTGAAAAGAATTGAGAGAGTCCCTTTGAACCTGATACGGTTAACACCGACGTAGGGAAAAGCAATATCTATGCAATTATTTAATATTTGCAACGCTTTATTTTCAAAGAAAATCCTCTTTAGCCATTAATTGTTTCATCTAAAAAATTATCAATTAATGGAAAATCTAATTATTCAAAATTTACATGCTGTCCGGACAAAAAATCCGCTTGTTCACAACATCACCAATTTTGTGGTGATGAACAATACTGCAAATGCTCTTTTGGCAATTGGAGCATCGCCTGTTATGATACATGCACACAAAGAAGTGGAAAATATCGTCAAAATCTCAAATGCATTAGTCATCAATATCGGAACTCTTGATGATTATTGGGCAGAAAGCATGCTAATTGCAGCAAAAAAAGCAGATCAACTGAATAAACCTTGGGTATTAGACCCTGTTGGAGCTGGAATTTCAACTTTCAGAAATGAACTTATAAAAGAACTGCTTCGCTATCATCCTACTGTCATAAGAGGAAATGCTTCAGAAATTTTAGCTTTAGATACCTTCGAAGCTGTTCAGGGAAAAGGAGTCGACAGTACACATCAAAGTAATCAAGCGATAAAAGCAGCACACAATTTAAACCAGAAAATTGGATCTGTTGTTTGCATTTCAGGTGCTTCAGATTTTATTGTATCCAACAATCCGATAATTGAAATTAAAAATGGTCATGAATTGATGACTAAAGTTACTGGTTTAGGTTGTTCAGCAACAGCTAGCATCGGTGCTTTTATTGGCCTTAATAAAAATCCTTTCCTCGAAACGGTTAGCGGCATGGCCATATTTAGTTTAGCAGGTGAATTGGCACAGAAAAAAAGTAATGGCCCAGGAACCTTACAAATGAATTTGTATGACACGTTATACCATATATCTGCAGAAGAAATTCAAACAAATTTGAAAATCTCAGTTTATGAAGATTAATCCAACTTTTCCTTATCCTTTGTATTTAGTCATTTCTGAAAAAGATTGTACGCATCTTCATTGGTTAGATGTTGCAGAGCAAGCAATTATAGGTGGGGTTGATATCATTCAGCTTCGGGAAAAAAATTGCACTGTCAGCGAGTATATTTCAAAAGCTACAATATTAAAAAAAATTACGGACCACTACAATATCCCTTTGATTATTAACGATTCATTAGAAGTCGCAACCGCTGTTAATCCTTGGGGAATACATGTCGGGCAGTCAGATATATTACCTTCTGAAATTCACAAAAATGCACAAGCTCTAAAAAATATTGGTTGGTCTTTAGAAATTATCAAACAGTTGAATGATGATGAAATGAAATATGTACATCATTTAGGGGTAAGTCCAATATTTTCGACTCCAACAAAAACCAATACGATTACTGAATGGGGTTTTGAAGGATTAAAATTTTTGAAAACTAAAACATCAAAACCATTGATTGCAATTGGCGGAATTAATGAAAGTAATATTGCTAAAATCATACAAGCCGGTGCAGATAGTGTTGCAATTGTTTCTGCAATTTGCGGAAGCAAAAATCCAAAAAAATCTGCCCAAATTTTAAAACAAATTATTAACGAAAATGAATACCATCCAAAAAGCATATAGTGTCTTAACAATTGCCGGATTTGACGGAAGCGGTGGCGCTGGCATACAAGCTGATACCAAAACAATTTCCGCTCATGGCTGTTATGCAACAAATGTATTGACAGCCTTGCCTGTTCAAAATACACAAGGCGTACAAAATATTTACGAAATTCCTGCACAAGCAATTCGTGAACAAATTCAATCCATATTAGAGGATATTTATCCTGATGCAATAAAAATTGGAATGGTTCATAGTGTTGAATTGGTTCATATCATTTCAGAGGAATTAAAAAATTACAATAGACCGATTGTTTATGACCCTGTCATGGTTGCGACAAGTGGACATCGGTTAATCAAAGAAGAAACACTTGAAGCTTGCATAGAAAAGCTTTTTCCTTTGGCCACGCTTATCACGCCAAATCTTGATGAAGCAAGTATTTTGGTAAATCATAAAATTGATTCTGCTGAATTGATGCTTTCTTATGGAGAAACGATTTTAAATTTAGGTTGTCAGAATCTTTTATTAAAAGGCGGACATCTTCAGCAAGAAAAAATTATCAGTTATTTATTTCAAAAAGAACAACCTGTACAAAGTTATACCTCTCAAAAAATAGAGACAAAAAATACGCATGGTTCAGGCTGCACACTATCTTCTGCAATTGCGTGTAATTTAGCTTTGGGGGTTTCACTCACACAAAGTGTACAACTAGCACAAGAATATGTTGAACAAGCAATATTAGGAAGTAAAGACCTAACAATTGGAAAAGGAAATGGACCTCTTAATCATTTATTTAATCCACAAAAATTAAAAACCTATGACATTCACAACTAAAGCTTGGGAAACCATCGCGCCTATTTACAATGATATTCTAAATATGCCTTTTATAATTGAATTGCAAAATGGGTCATTACCAATAGAGAAATTTCAGTTTTACATGTTACAAGATGCAAAATATTTGGAACATTTTGGGCGAGTATTAGCTGCCATTGGATCAAAATCTGAAGACAATCAACAAGCCATTGACTTTTTCGAATTCGGAAAAAATGCATTAATTGTTGAACGTGCTTTACACGAATCCTATTTTGAGGATTTTGGATTATCGCAAAACATCATCATCGAAACACAACCTGTTTGTCACCATTATTCACATTTCTTAAAAAGTACAGCTGCATTCGAACCTATTGAAATTGCATTAGCTGCTGTTTTGCCTTGCTTTTGGATTTATAAAGAAGTTGGTGATGAAATCATCAAAAATCAAACAAAAGAAAATAATCCATATCAAAAATGGATTGAGACCTATAGTGGAGATGAATTTGGTGAAGGTGTAAAAAAAGCGAAAAGTTATGTTGATAAGATTGCAGAAGGAGCAACTGAAAAAATAAAAGAACAAATGCTAGAAGCTTTTGTCAAAGCAAGCGAATTAGAATTTCAGTTTTGGAATGCATCTTATGAAAATATCACATGGGAAAGAAAATAAATGCCATCTTTTTTGATTTTGATGGGGTAATCGTAAATAGTCAACAATTATGGGAGCTGATGTTTGATGAAGTCATTAAAATATATCGGTTGGATACGATATGTTTGGTAGAAAATGACGGAATGAATTTCACAACAAATGAAGCAATCCAATTGATGTTAGAAAATCAGCAACGCTTTACAAATCATTTGTACGAGGAAATAATCGATTGGACAGAAAAATTTTATGTCGAAAACTTTCATCAGTTTGTACAATTAAATGACCACGTTGCTGAGATGTTGGAACATTTAAAAGCCAATCAAATTCAAATTGTTCTTGTTTCCAATTCCTCTAGAAGACAAATTAAGTATGCTTTTCAACAATTAAAACTTCATTCCTATTTTGATCACACTATTTCAGCAGATGATGTTTCAAAAGGCAAACCAAATGCAGAACCTTATTTAAAAGCTTTATCATTATGCGAAAAGCAAAAGGAAGAAGTTTTAGTTATCGAAGATTCACTCACCGGAATTAATTCAGCAAAAGATGCTGGTTTAAATTATAAAATTTACAACAATTCAGATTTTTGTCTTCAGCCAAATTACATAGCTGATTTTAGGGAATTGATCAAAGAAATATAAACCTTACAAAAACAAAAAAATCCTTACTCAATAAAGAGTAAGGATTTAATATTTCTAAAGCTATTGGTAAATTACCAAGACGCTTTTTTAACACCTGGGATTAACCCTTCGTTCGCCATTTCGCGGAAAGTTACACGAGAGATCCCGAAAGTTCTCATGTATCCTCTTGGACGACCTGTTAATTTACAACGGTTGTGTAAACGTACAGGAGAAGCGTTTTTAGGTAATTTTTGTAATGCTTCGTAGTCACCAGCTTCTAATAAAGCTTGACGTTTCGCAGCATATTTAGCAACTAATGCTTCTCTTTTGCGCTCACGCGCTTTCATTGATTCTTTAGCCATGACTTCTTATTTTTCTTTAGTAAATGGTAATCCGAATTTAGATAATAAAGCTTTTGCTTCTTTATCTGTGTTCGCTGAAGTTACAAAGGTAATATCTAAACCTTGAATTTTCTTGATTTTATCAATATTAATTTCTGGGAAGATAATTTGCTCTTTGATACCTAAGTTATAGTTACCTCTACCGTCGAAACCTGTAGAAGAAATACCGCTAAAGTCACGTACACGTGGTAAAGCTGCAGATACTAAACGATCTAAGAATTCGTACATTTTCTCACCACGTAAAGTTACTTTAGCACCAATTGGCATTCCTTTACGTAATTTGAAAGCTGCTTCATCTTTCTTAGAAATTGTTCCTACTGCTTTTTGACCAGTGATTAATTCTAACTCTTCGATAGCGTAATCAACGATTTTTTTGTCAGCTGTAGCCGCACCTAAACCTTGAGATAAAACAATTTTCTCTAATTTAGGAACTTGCATAATAGATTTGTATCCGAACTCTTCTTTAAGAGCAGCTACAATCTCTTCTTTATATTTAACCTGCGGACGAGGTGTGTATGTTGTTGTACTCATCTTAGATAGCTTTTCCTGATTTTTTAGCAATTCTTACTTTTTTCCCTCCTTCTTCTTTGATCGCTACTTTCGTTGCTTTCCCAGTTTCTGGATCTACTAAAGCCAATTTACATAAATAGATTTGAGCTTCTTTTTCAACAACTCCACCTTGTGGATTTTGTGCGCTTGGCTTTACACGTTTTTTTGCAATATTAACCCCTTCAACGATAGCTTTAGCTTTGTCAGGGAATACGCGTAACACAGTACCAGTTTGACCTTTGTTAGATCCTGATAAAACGACTACTTTGTCTCCTTTTTTAATTTTTAACTTTGCCATGTTGTTCTATTATAATACCTCTGGGGCTAATGATACAATTTTCATATATTCTTTATCACGTAACTCACGAGCAACTGGACCGAATACACGAGTACCACGCATTTCTCCTTGAGTGTTCAATAATACACATGCATTATCGTCGAAACGGATATATGAACCGTCTTTTCTACGAACTTCTTTTTTAGTTCTAACTACAACAGCTTTTGATACAGCACCTTTTTTAACGTTTCCTGAAGGTGTAGCTTCTTTGATCGCAACTACGATTTTGTCACCTACTGATGCGTATCTTCTTTTAGTACCACCTAAAACGCGGATTACTAATGCTTCACGAGCTCCTGTGTTATCTGCAACTTTTAATCTAGATTCTTGTTGTAACATAACTTATCTTATTTAGCTCTTTCAATGATTTCTACTAATCTCCATCTTTTGTTTTTAGACAAAGGACGAGTCTCCATGATACGCACTGTGTCACCTTCGTTACACTCGTTATTTTCGTCGTGCGCTGTATATTTCTTCGTTTTTAAAACGAATTTCCCATAGAATGGGTGCTTTTGCTTCTTAGTTTCAGCTACAACAATGGTTTTTTCCATTTTGTTTGATGTAACTAAACCTACTCTTTCTTTTCTTAATTTTCTTTCCATCAGTTACAGATTACTGTTATGATTGTTTTTCGTTTAACACGGTATTCAAACGAGCAATTGTTCTGCGTAAGTCTCTAATACCGATTGGATTTGCTACAGGAGAAACAGCGTTTGTCAATTTTAATTGATCGTAGTTCGCTTGTTCTTCAGCTATTTTAGCTTGTAACTCCTCAACACTTAGATTTCTAATATCTGCTGCTTTCATTTTTTCTTAATTTTTGAAATTATTAATTTTGGAAATCACGTGCAACGATAAACTTAGTCTTAACAGGTAACTTCTGAGCTGCTAAACGCAATGCTTCAGTTGCAACCTCTACTGGCACACCTCCTACTTCGAATAAGATACGACCTGGTTGTACAGGAGCTACCCAATATTCTGGTGCACCTTTACCTTTACCCATACGTACCTCTGCTGGTTTCTTAGTAATTGGTTTATCTGGAAATATTTTAATCCATAATTGACCCTCTCTCTTCATGAAACGAGTTGCAGCAATACGAGCTGCCTCGATTTGACGTGCTGTAATAAACGCTTCGTCTAAAGATTTGATCCCGAAAGTCCCGTAAGCTAATTGAGTTCCTCTGTGAGAAACACCTTTCATCTTACCTTTTTGGGTTTTTCTAAACTTTACTCTTCTCGGTGATAACATATCTACTTAATTCTTTATGTTAGTTGTTAAACTAAATTATCGCTTTCTATTATTAGATCTTTCACCTCCCTTTCTGTTGTTGTCAGACTTTTTTTGTTTTTTCTGTAATCCAACTAAAGGAGATAATTCTCTCTTACCATATACCTCACCTTTCATGATCCATACTTTGATCCCTAAACGACCATAAGTTGTATGAGCTTCTGAAATGTGGTAATCAATGTCTGCACGGAATGTAGACAAAGGAATACGTCCATCTTTATAAGTTTCAGAACGTGCCATCTCTGCACCGTTTAAACGACCAGAGATTTGAACTTTGATTCCTTCTGCGTTCATTCTCATTGCTGATTGAATTGCCATTTTAATAGCACGACGGTAAGAAATACGATTCTCAATTTGACGAGCGATACTATCCCCTACTAAGATTGCATCTAATTCTGGTCTCTTAATTTCGAAGATGTTAATTTGAACCTCTTTACCAGTGATTTTCTTTAACTCTTCTTTTAATTTGTCAACTTCTTGTCCACCTTTACCAATAATGATACCTGGACGAGCAGTAGTTACAGTTACTGTAACTAATTTTAAAGTACGATCGATGTAAATACGAGAAACTCCGGCTTTAGACAAACGTGCTCTTAAATAAGTACGAATTTTTGCATCTTCTGCAATTTTATCACCGTAATCATTTCCACCGTACCAGTTAGAATCCCATCCTCTGATGATTCCTAAACGATTTCCGATTGGATTAGTTTTTTGTCCCATATTCTTAATCTTGTACTTTTTGTTTATCTTCTTTAGTTCCTAAAACCAAAGTTACATGGTTTGAACGTTTTCTGATTCTATGTGCTCTACCTTGAGGTGCAGTACGAATTCTTTTTAATTGACGTGCACTATCAACAGAGATTTCTTTAACATATAATCCAGCTTCTTCAACATCAGCTCCTTCATTTTTGATTTGCCAGTTAGCGATAGCGCTTAATAACAATTTCTCTAAACGGATTGAAGCGTGGTTTTTAGTATATTTTAAAATACCTAAAGCTTTTTGAATTTCAACTCCACGGATAATATCTACTACTAATCTCATCTTACGAGGAGAAGTAGGAACATTATTTAATTTCGCAAAAGCTACCTGCTTGTTAGCTTCTTTGATTCTTTCGTTACTTAATCTTTTTCTAGATCCCATGGCCCTTTACTATTTTTTTCCTTTGTTTTTAGCTCCGGCATGACCTCTAAAAGTACGTGTAGGAGCGAACTCACCTAATTTATGACCTACCATATTCTCAGTAACATAAACAGGAATAAATTGCTTTCCGTTGTGTACTGCGATTGTTTGACCAACAAAATCAGGAGAAATCATTGATGCTCTTGACCATGTTTTGATCACGTTTTTGCTACCGCTTTCTACGTTAGCAAGAACTTTCTTTTCTAATTTATAGTGGATGAATGGTCCTTTTTTTAATGAACGTGCCATAAATTATTTTTTTCTTCTTTCAACAATATATTTGTTAGACGCTTTCTTCTTGTCACGAGTTTTGTAACCTTTCGCTGGAATACCGTTACGAGAACGAGGGATACCTCCTGTCGCACGACCTTCACCACCACCCATTGGGTGATCTACAGGGTTCATAACCATTGGACGAGTTCTTGGACGACGACCTTGCCATCTAGAACGACCAGCTTTACCAGAAACTTCTAACTGATGGTCTGTGTTAGAAACAACACCTACTGTTGCTTTACACTCCACTAAAATCATTCTTGATTCACCACTTGGTAACTTAACGATAGCATATTTACCATCACGCGCAACTAATTGAGCATAAGTACCTGCACTTCTTGCCATAACTGCTCCTTGCCCTGGACGTAATTCAATACAAGAGATTACTGTACCTAATGGCATATTTTTAAGCTTCATAGCATTACCTACTTCTGGTTCTACGTTTTCACCTGAAACAATTACTTGTCCAGCTTTCAAACCATTTTGAGCAATAATGTAACGTTTTTCACCATCTTCGTAAGATAATAAAGCGATGAATGCAGTTCTGTTTGGATCGTATTGTACAGATTCTACAGTTGCAGCACCTTCTTTATCACGTTTGAAGTCGATGATACGATATTTTTGTTTGTGTCCACCACCGATATAACGCATTGTCATTTTACCAGTGTTGTTACGTCCACCCGATTTAGATTTTCCTTCAACTAATGTCTTTTCTGGCTTAGCATTTTTATCTACTGCCGCAAATTCATTAACCACTCTAAAACGTTGTCCCGGGGTGATAGGTTTTAATTTTCTTACTGACATTTTTTAATTCTTAAATTATCCGAACAACTCTATTTCTTGACCTTCAGCTAAGCTAACGATCGCTTTTTTCAACTTATTTGTTTTTCCAGTTTGAAAACCTGTTTTTGTGTAACGAGTTTTTACTTTTGGAGCAGATACTAAAGTACTAACAGAAACTACAGATACACCGTAAGTTTTTTCTACAGCTTCTTTAATTTGAATTTTGTTAGCTTTTGTGTCTACATAAAACGAATATTGCCCTAACAACTCACTGTTATTAGTTGCTTTTTCTGAAATTACTGGTTTAATTATGATTCCCATTTTCTTCGTCTTATTTTGTTAAATTTTCTTGAACTGTTGCTAAAGAACCTTCTAAAAATACGATTTGAGAAGCATTGATTAAATCAAATACATTTAATTCCTCAGTTGTAACAACTTTAACTTTTTGTAAGTTACGAGAAGATAAATATACATTGCTATTAGATTCACCTAATACGAATAATGATTTTGTGTTCTCTAATCCTAAATCAGTTAAAACAGTTTTGAACTCTTTAGTTCTTGGAGCTTCGAAAGAAAAGTTTTCAACAACTTTGATTTCATTCTCAGCTAACTTTTGTGATAAAACTGATTTTTTAGCTAATCTCTTTTGTGCTTTGTTTAATTTGAAAGAGTAGTTTCTTGGACGTGGTCCGAAAACTCTACCTCCTCCTCTAAACACTGGAGATTTGATAGAACCAGCACGAGCTGTACCTGTTCCTTTTTGCTTTTTGATTTTACGAGTTGATCCCGCAATCTCAGCTCTTTCTTTTGCTTTGTGCGTTCCTTGGCGTTGAGCTGCTAAATATTGTTTAACTTCTAAGTACACTGTGTGTGTAGAAGGCTCAATTCCGAAAACTGCCTCGTCTAAAGATACTGTTCTTCCAGTTTCTTGACCTTTGATGTTTAATACTACTACTTCCATCTTCTAACGATTACGTATGAATTTTTAGGACCTGGGATAGCACCTTTAACAATTAAAAGATTTTTCTCAGTATCCACTTTAAGTACTTTTAAGTTCTGAACAGTAACTTGTTTACCACCCATTCTTCCAGCCATACGCATTCCTTTGAATACACGAGATGGATCTGAACCAGCACCGATAGAACCTGGAGCTCTTAAACGGTTATGTTGACCGTGTGTAGCTTGACCTACCCCACCGAAACCATGACGTTTAACAACACCTTGGAAACCTTTTCCTTTTGAAGTACCTGTAATACTTACAAATTCTCCTTCGTTGAATAATTCAACGTTAACTTCTCCTCCTAGAGTTAAAGAGTTCACGAATTCTTCACCGTAAAACTCAACTAACTTTCTCTTTGGAGTCGTTCCTGCTTTTTTAAAGTGACCTTTTAAAGCATTAGTCGTGTTTTTTTCTTTTGCGTCATCGAAACCAAGTTGAGCAGCAACGTACCCATCTTTCTCTACGGTTCTGACTTGAGTAACCACACATGGCCCAGCCTCTACGATTGTCACAGGAATATTTTTCCCGTTCTCATCAAATAAGCTAGTCATCGCGATTTTTTTACCAATGATACCTGACATTTGATTAAAATATGTTAATAATTTGTTTAATATTTCAGAGAATGTGGACTTTCGACCACTAGAGATCTTCTCTAAAATTAGCATGCAAATGTATGAATTAATTTGTAAACAACAAACTTTCAATTGATTATTTTTCAAAAGTTTACAAACAGCGAAAAATATCAATCAAAGCATTCTTAATAGCAATTCATAAAAAAACCCTGAGATGTGCACGTCTCAGGGTTTATATTTATTTAAAATACAGCTAACTATACTTTAATTTCTACTTCAACACCACTAGGTAATTCTAACTTCATTAAAGCATCAACTGTTTTAGATGAAGAAGAATAAATGTCTAATAATCTTTTGTGAGCTGATAATTGAAATTGCTCGCGAGATTTTTTGTTAACGTGTGGAGATCTTAAAACTGTAAAGATTCTTTTGTGAGTTGGTAATGGAATTGGTCCATTAACAACAGCTCCTGTAGCTTTTACAGTTTTTACGATTTTTTCAGCTGATTTATCAACTAAAGAATAATCGTAAGATTTTAATTTTATTCTAATTTTTTGACTCATTTTTCTTGAATTAAGCGTTACCTTTTGCTTTAGCGATTACAGCTTCAGACACGTTTGTTGGTGCTGGAGCGTAGTGATCGAATTCCATTGTAGATGTAGCACGACCAGAAGATAATGTACGTAATGAAGTTACATATCCGAACATTTCTGCTAATGGAACCATAGCTTTAATAACTTTAGCGTTATTTCTATCATCCATTCCTGATACTTGACCACGACGACGGTTTAAGTCACCTACAATATCACCCATGTTTTCTTCTGGAGTTAAAACCTCTAACTTCATGATAGGCTCTAAGATTTGAGCACCAGCGGCTTTTGCAGCAGCTTTGTAACCCATTTGAGCAGCTAACTCGAAAGATAATTGGTCAGAATCCACAGGGTGGAAAGATCCATCTTTTAAAGTAACTTTTAACGAATCCATTTCGAATCCTGCTAAAGGTCCATTCTTCATTGCAGCTTTAAAACCTTTCTCAATAGAAGGGATAAATTCTTTAGGAACGTTACCACCTTTAATTTCTGAAACGAATTCTAAACCTACTTTTCCTTCATCTGCTGGTCCCATTTCGAAAACGATATCAGCAAATTTACCACGACCACCTGATTGTTTTTTGTAAACCTCACGGTGATTAGCTGGACGAGAGAATGATTCTTTGTACTCTACTTGAGGCTCACCTTGGTTAACCTCTACTTTAAATTCACGTTTTAAACGGTCAACGATGATATCTAAGTGTAACTCACCCATACCAGAAATAACTGTTTGACCAGAAGCCTCATCAGTTTTTACTTGGAATGTTGGATCTTCTTCAGCTAATTTAGCTAAAGCCATACCTAATTTATCAACGTCAGCTTTCGTTTTAGGCTCAACTGCGATACCAATTACTGGATCTGGGAAGTCCATAGACTCTAATACGATAGGGGCTTTTTCATCACATAAAGTATCTCCTGTTTTGATATCTTTGAAACCTACTGCAGCTCCAATATCACCTGCTTCGATTCTCTCGATAGGCTCTTGTTTGTTAGCGTGCATTTGGAAGATACGAGAAATACGTTCTTTGTTACCAGAACGAGTATTTAATACGTAAGATCCAGCGTCTAATCCACCTGAATAAGCACGGAAGAATGCTAAACGACCTACGAATGGGTCAGTAGCAATTTTGAATGCTAATGCTGCGAATGGCTCATCAACTGAAGGTTTTCTTGAGATAGGCTCGTCAGTTTTTGGGTCAGTTCCTGGGATCGCTTCTTTATCACTTGGTGATGGTAAGTAACGACATACAGCATCTAACATGAATTGTACACCTTTGTTTTTGAACGAAGATCCACAAGTCATTGGGATGATAGACATATCTAATGTTGCAGCACGTAATGCAGCGTGAACTTCTTCTTCAGTAATAGAGTTTTCGTCCTCCATGTACTTCTCTAATAAGTTCTCGTCATACGCAGCTACTTCTTCAATTAATTGACCACGGAATTGTCTTACATCGTCAACCATATCAGCTGGGATTTCAACAACATCAAATGTAGAACCATGATTCTCATCATGCCATACAATTGCACGGTTTTTAATTAAATCTACAACTCCTTTAAAGTCTGCTTCGTCACCGATTGGTAATACAATAGGAACAGCATTTGACCCTAACATTTCACGTACTTGACGACATACATTTAAGAAGTCAGCTCCTTGACGGTCCATTTTGTTAACGAAACCTAAACGAGGAACTTTATAGTTATCTGCTAAACGCCAGTTTGTTTCAGATTGAGGTTCAACTCCATCTACTGCTGAGAATAAGAAAACTAAACCATCTAAAACACGTAAAGAACGGTTTACCTCTACTGTAAAGTCAACGTGACCAGGAGTGTCGATAATATTAAAGTGGTACCCTTTAGCGTCTGGTAATGGTTTACCTTGTTCTGTTGGGAATGTCCAATCTACTGTTACAGCTGCAGAAGTAATTGTAATACCTCTTTCAGCTTCTTGCTCCATCCAGTCAGTTGTAGCTGATCCTTCGTGAGTTTCTCCAATTTTGTGATTCTTACCTGAATAGAATAAGATACGCTCTGTCGTTGTAGTTTTTCCTGCATCGATGTGAGCAGCAATACCAATGTTTCTTGTGTATTTTAAATCTCTTGCCATCTTGTATTAGAATCTAAAGTGAGAGAATGCTTTGTTAGCTTCTGCCATTTTGTGAGTATCTTGACGTTTTTTAACGGCAGATCCTTCCTCTTTAGCAGCTGCAATAATTTCTCCAGCTAATTTTTGAGCCATCGATTTCTCGTTTCTGTTACGAGAATATTTGATTAACCATTTCATTGCTGTTGAAATTTTACGGTCTGGACGAATTTCCATTGGAATTTGGAATGTAGCTCCACCAACACGGCGAGAACGTACTTCTACGTGAGGCATTACATTAGATAATGCTTCTTTCCAAATGTCTAATGAAGTTTTTTCTGCATCTTCTTTACGAGAATCTACGATTTCTAACGCATCATAGAAAATTTTGAATGCTACAGATTTTTTTCCGTCGTACATTAAGTTGTTTACGAAACGAGTTACTAACTGATCATTAAATTTAGGATCTGGAAGTAAAGGTCTTTTTTTAGCTCTTGTCTTTCTCATCTTACCTTAAATTTATTTTTTAGCATCTTTAGGACGTTTCGCTCCATACTTACTTCTACGTTGAGTACGTCCGTTTACTCCCGCAGTATCTAACGCTCCACGTACAATGTGGTAACGCACACCTGGTAAATCTTTAACTCTACCTCCTCTAACCAATACTATCGAGTGCTCTTGAAGATTATGACCTTCACCACCGATGTACGCGTTAACTTCTTTCCCGTTTGTTAATCTAACACGAGCAACTTTACGCATTGCTGAGTTAGGTTTCTTAGGAGTTGTAGTGTAAACACGTGTACAAACACCGCGGCGTTGTGGACATGATTCCAATGCAGCCGATTTACTCTTCTTGGTTAGTTTTTTTCTACCTTTTCTAACTAATTGTTGAATTGTTGGCATACTAATTAAATTTCCTTTTAAATTTGGATTAAACCCATTTTTTGGGCATGCAAAACTACAAATAATTTATACAAAAACAAATAATAATGGATTTATTTTACATTGATTTATAATTTTTTAAAGAATTATAAACTATATTTTACAGAATTTTAATTCAAGAATAACAAAACAAGTAAATTATCAATAAACCTAATTTTTGATAAGTGATAGTATCTTATCTACATCTATTGACAACAAAATTTATTAAAACTTTATCCTATATTATTTTTCTCTAAGCTAATAACTTTTCGTATTTTTAATTAATCTGAATATCATATAATTATCGATATATTTTAATAAAAACGTTCGCATAATATTTATTTAATGTTAATTTTACATTAGAAAAATTAATTTTGCACTTCAAAACATTATTGAATGTCGGTAAACTCATTTTTTAAATTATTTACTCCGAAGGATAAAGTATTCTATCCTTTGTTCGAGGAAGCTTCAAAAAGTTTAATCAAATTAGCTGAATTGTTACATGAATGTGTAAACGCTCCAGTTGAAGAACGCGAAGATTACATCGCGCAAATTTCTAAGATAGAAAGCAAAATTGAATATCTTACTCAAAAAACAAATTTAGAGTTAAGCAAAAACTTTATCACACCTTTTGACAGAGAAGATATTTATCAATTAGTAAAATCTATCGATTATGTTGCAGATAATTTAAATGGAGCAGCGAATCGTATCAATATTTATCAAGTAGATAAAATTACAAAATCTATCCGCAAAATTACAGCTGTTAACTTAGAGGCTTGTCAATTAATCGGAGAGGGAATTGAGCAATTGAAAGATTTGAGAAACGTAAATCGTATTTACGAAATATGTGAACGAATCAATAAATTAGAAAATAAATCGGATCGTATTTTTGATAAAGCAGTTCAGGAAATTTTCGAAAACGAAACTGATGTTAAAAATATCATCAAGTATAAGGAGGTTTTATCTTCATTAGAATCTGCAACAGACAAGTGTAAAAGTGTTGCTAACGTATTGGAAGCTGTAGCGGTAAAACATTCATAACCAAAACTTAATCTAAAAGATTATGACAGAATTTTTTTCAGCGTTTTCGAGCATGTTATCGTCTACGCCAGGAATGTTATTGATTACTATTATCGTCTTAGCTTTTGTTTTTGATTATATAAATGGTTTTCACGATGCTGCGAATTCTATCGCTACCATTGTTGCAACTAAGGTTTTAACGCCTTTTCAAGCTGTACTTTGGGCTGCCGCATTCAACTTTGCCGCTTACTTTATTTCAGTCTATTGGATTGGAGAATTTAAGATTGGTAACACGATTGCAAAATCGGTTAACGAACATTTTATTACGCTAGAAGTAATTTTAGCTGGAATTATCGCTGCCATTTCTTGGAACTTATTAACATGGAAGTTTGGTATTCCTTCTTCTTCTTCTCATACATTGATTGGTGGTTTTATTGGGGCTGCATTGGCACACGCCGGAGGTTTTTCTGCTGGTGAAGAAGATGTAATTGTTTACAAAAAAGTAATTCCAATTGTTTGCTTTATCGTATTAGCACCATTAATTGGTATGATTATCGCCTCTATATTAACCATAATCACGCTTCATATTTGTAAAAGAGCCAAACCTGCAAAAGCAGAATGGTGGTTCAAAAAATTGCAATTGGTTTCTTCTGCCCTTTTCTCTTTAGGACATGGTATGAATGATGCGCAAAAGGTAATGGGTATTATTGGAGCTGCGGTTATCTTCTATCACATGAATGTCGATTTTGACCCAGCTTATGTACAAGCAGAAGATAAATTCCAATATTTCGTAGCACATTGGATGTGGGTTCCTATTACATCGTTTGTTGTTATCGCATTAGGAACAATGGGTGGTGGATGGAAAATCATCAAAACGATGGGGTCTAAAATTACAAAAGTAACGCCATTAGAAGGTGTAGTTGCTGAAACTTCAGGAGCAATGACGCTTTATATTTCTGAGCATTTCGGAATTCCAGTTTCTACAACACATACAATTACTGGTTCTATTATTGGTGTAGGTTTAACGAAACGTGTTTCTGCAGTTCGTTGGGGAGTAACAATTAGTTTACTTTGGGCGTGGATACTTACTATTCCTGTCTCAGCATTATTAGCTGCATTAATCTATTATGTTGTAACGTTATTTATTTAAAATATCATTTCTAAAGGAGCTTAAATTAAGCTCCTTTTTTATTTTTGAAATAATTTTCGAAATTGATAAATGATAAGTTTAATAAAGTTTTAAATTTGCGCCATGCAATTAACTGTATTATTTATCATTATCGGCTTAGCCATTTTATTTGATTTCTTAAATGGTTTTCACGATGCCGCAAACTCTATTGCAACGGTTGTTACTACAAAGGTTTTAACTCCTATTCAAGCCGTTATATGGGCTGCATTCTTCAATTTTGTTGCTTTCTTCATTGCCAAATTTATCATTGGAGAATTTGGAGTTGCAGACACAATCGCAAAAATTATTAAAGAAGATGTTGTCGTCGCATTTGGATCCAATCCATCTATCGTTGTTATGGCGGCGCTTTCTGCAGCAATCACTTGGAATATTTTAACTTGGAAATTAGGAATCCCTTCCTCTTCATCTCACACCTTGATTGGTGGTTTAGCTGGAGGTGCATTAGCTGCAACAGGTTATGATTTTTCTGCTATTAACAGTACGATTATCTTAACGATTATCGCTTTTATTTTGGTTGCACCAATTATTGGTTTAGTCGCTGGTAATGTTATTTACATCATCACGCTGAATCTTTGTCGAAATGCAAAACCACATAAAGCAGATGCTTGGTTCAAGAAATTGCAATTAGTTTCTTCTGCGATGTTGAGTATTGGTCATGGTTTGAATGATTCTCAAAAAGTAATGGGAGTGATCACGTTTGCTTTACTTGCTAATCAAACTGCAATTGTTAATACGGATATGAATGATTGGATTTTGAATGATGTTTTCAATTGGAAGCATTGGTTCATCACAACAAGTAGTACTGATATTCACGATTGGGTTCCGATTATGTGTTTCTCTGCAATTGCTTTAGGAACTTTAGGTGGCGGAATGAAAATCCTAAAAACGATGGGAAATAAAATTACAAAAATTACTCCTATCGAAGGTTTCACTGCTCAAACAGCTTCAGCTATTACATTATTTTTTACTGAACATATCAAAATGCCAGTTTCTACAACTCACGTGATCACAGGATCTATTATTGGTGTTGGAATGGTAAAAAGAGTTTCTGCCGTTCGTTGGGGAGTTACAATTAGTTTATTATGGGCTTGGATTTTGACAATTCCAGTTTCTGCACTTATTGCAACAGGATTTTATTATCTATTTTCGATGTTTTTCTAACATTAAAAATTTAATCATATAAAAAATGGCTGTCAAAATTGACGGCCATTTTCTATTTATTTTAATATTTATTCTTGAATGATTATTTGCTAAAATCTTCTTTCAATAAATCGATTTTCGCTAACAACGTTTGTTGAACAGCTGGATAATCTTCTTTGTTAGAAAGTGAAGCATTTACAGAGAAATAATATTTAATCTTTGGTTCTGTTCCAGAAGGACGACAAGCTACTTTACTTCCATCCTCTGTATAGAAAATCAATACATTTGACTTTGGTATCTCAATCGCTTTTTCTTCACCAGAAATTAAATCTTTGTCGATAGAAGATTGAAAATCTTTTACACGAACAACTTTAGATCCTGCTAATTCTTTTGGAGGATTTGATCTAAATTCAACCATCATTTTAGCAATTAACTCTGCACCTTCTTTTCCAGGTTTTACAATACTAATTAAATCTTCTTGATACGCTTTTCCGATTTCAAGATAAATTTCCATTAATTTATTGTACAGAGAACTTCCTTTCGCTTTTTGTACAGCTGCAATTTCAGAAACCAATAAAGCTGTTGTAACTGAATCTTTGTCACGGATAAAATCTCCAACCATAAACCCAAATGATTCTTCTCCACCTCCAACAAAACTTTCTTTGCCTTCGAATTTACGAATCATATCAGCAATCCATTTGAAACCTGTTAATCCAACTTTACAATCAACATTGAATTTCGCAGCAATATCATAGAAAATATCAGACGTTACGATTGTCGATCCGATAAATTCATTTCCAACTAATTTCCCCGATTTTTGCCATTTTTCTAATAAATAATAAGCCAAAACAGTATTCATTTGGTTACCATTTAATAAAACAATTTCACCTTCATTGTTACGCGTTGCAACACCTACACGATCCGCATCAGGATCTGTTCCAATCACAACATCAGCACCAATTTCATTCGCTAAAGTAACTGCCATAGTCAAAGCCTCTGGTTCTTCTGGATTTGGCGATTTTACTGTTGGGAAATCTCCACTTGGAATTGCTTGTTCAGCAACTTGATGAACTTGAGTAAAACCAGCTTTATCAAAAGCTTTTGGCGTAATTGCAACGGCAGTTCCGTGAATAGAAGTAAAAACAATTTTTATATCTTCCTTACCATCTTGTGTAAAACTTCCGTTCGCTACACATGCATCAATAAAAGCTTCATCAATTTCTTTACCTATATACGTTAACAATGCATCGTTACCTTGAAATTTGATTTCTTCTACTTTTACATTATTTACTTCATTAATAATTTCTCCATCTTGTGGCGGAACAATTTGCGCTCCATCATTCCAATAAACTTTGTAACCATTGTAAATCGGAGGATTGTGGGAAGCTGTCAACACAATTCCAGCATCACAACCTAAATGACGAACTGTAAAAGACAATTCTGGCGTTGGGCGAAAAGATTCAAACAAATAAACGTTGATTCCATTCGCAGTCAAAACATCGGTAACCATTTTTGCAAACGTATCCGAATTGTGACGAACATCGTATGCAATCGCAACTTTTTTCTCTTTATTCGGAAATTGTTGATTAATATAATTTGCTAAACCTTGCGTTGCTGCACCAAGTGTATATTTGTTTAAACGATTTGTTCCAACACCCATTATACCACGCATTCCTCCTGTTCCAAACTCAAGGTTTTTATAAAAAGAATCGTCTAATTCGGTTGGATTATTATCAATTAAATCTTGAACAGCTTTTCTTGTTTCCGCATCATAAGCGTCAGAAAGCCATAATTTAGCATTATCTAAACTTGAAGTCATTCTTATCTTTTATTTTTTTAATACTTGGGCGCGGTCGGCAATTTTTGTATCCTTATTAGGATCGCCCATAAAATTTACAATTGAGTTTCCTTTTGCAGAACCATATAAGGTTTGGCGTGCATTGATGTCTAATAAAGCGTTATCATCTGTTGTGAAATTAGCTTCATTGACCTCGTATTTGAATAAATTCAATTGTGCTTCGCCATAAGCTTTCACTTTCATAGTTCCAGCAGTTCCTTCTAACATAATATTAGATTGATCATCTGCTTTCAAATCAAAGTTGTTTGTAATCAAAAAAGTTTGATTAATTCTCGCTTGATCTTTCGCAGAGATAGTCAATTCATCAACATTCAATGTTCCAGAAGTAGTCAAAGAAGTTTGTTTATTTGCATCAATCTTTTCTAAATCTCGTGTCACATAAACGTACAAATCATAGGCACTATAATGGTCTACATTTGATTTTTCTTTGATTGTAACCGCATTATTTTTTGCTTCAACTTCTAAATTATCAATAATATTTTGATGCGATTCTACTTTAACTCCAGATTTATTTCCTGGAACTAAAATAACATTACAATTACACGAAACGCTCAAATCTTTGATATTATCAGCTGTATATTCTTTTTGAGCCGTTGCAGCACCTTCTCCATCAATTGATGATGAACACGAAGTTGCAACTAAACCTAAAAATCCTAATAAAAATATTTTCTTCATAGTAGTTGGTTATTTAATTAGTTTAAATTCAATTCTTTTTGAACTAAATACAATTGTTTTTCGCGATTATTGCGAACAATTAACTCGCCCAAAAATCCCGCCAAAAATAATTGCGTTCCTAAAATCATAAAAACTAACGAAATATAAAAATAAGGACTATCTGTGATTAATCTGGCTGGTGTATGGGAAATATAAACTTTATATAATTTCTCGATTCCTAAATAAAATGAAGCGAAAAACCCTAAAATAAACATCAATGTACCCAATAAACCGAAAATATGCATTGGTTTATTCCCAAACCTTGACGCAAAGAAAAGTGTAATCAAATCCAAGAAACCATTTACAAAACGATTTGCTCCAAATTTTGAAACACCATATTTACGCGCTTGATGTTTTACTTTTTTCTCAATAATTTTCGAATATCCCGCATTTTTCGCTAAAACAGGAATATAACGGTGCATATCACCATACAATTCGATATTTTGCGTTACTTCCCAACGATAAGCTTTCAAACCACAGTTAAAATCGTGCAATTTTACACCAGAGGTTTTACGTGCTACACCATTGAATAATTTCGAAGGAAGATTTTTTGTCAATTTATTATCTTGACGATTTTCTTTCCAACCCGAAACAATATCTGCTTTTTGGTTTTTCAGCATTTTGTATAACGACGGTATTTCCTCAGGAAAATCTTGTAAATCTGCATCCATAGTAATCACAACATCACCTTTCACTTCTTTAAAAGCCGCGCTAAGTGCTGGAGACTTACCATAATTTTTACGGAATTTAATTCCTTTCACTTCTGTATTGAAGTTGGCAATATACTCTATAATTTGCCACGAATCATCTGTACTCCCGTCATCAACGAAAATAACTTCGAATGTAAAATCATTCTGTTCACAGACTTTTTTGATTCTGTAGAATAATTCCTCTAAGGAATCTTGTTCGTTCAGTAAAGGAACAACAACTGAAATATCCATATGTTAAAAAACACGTTTTTTTAAGAATTGTGAAAACATCGCTGCAATTGCGATGTAGAAAGATAAGAAAATTGAGGATAATCCGAAGAAGTTTTTCACAGTAAATAAATTAAGTGTTTTATAATCATCCGAATTTCTAAATGTTTCGATATCTTTTGCGACTTTTGGATCAGACATATTAGACGTAAAAGTATCTAATAACCCTTGTTTCAAACTATCTTGTGCCCATTCTCCATAAGTATTGAAGAATACAAAAATAACAATCAAACTCATGATTCCTGCAAAGAAAATCGTGTAGAAACCAACTTTAAAACCTTCTTTGAAAGTCATTAATTCTTCTGAAGTTTGATGATTTTTTGCTTTATTTTTCGATAAATTGAAAATTATTAAAAAACAATATAATGCATACAAAGGTAATACAATAAAACAGCAAATCATGAAGCTGTAAGTGTAATAATCTTTTACAGAAACTGTTCCGTTTAAAGAAAAATAAAAGTAAAGCGCGAAAAACAATGCTAATGTAATTGCTGTAAGCACCAAAGAGTTTTTGAAAATTTTATTAAAACTAATCATTCTGCAAAGATAATTATATCTCGTAATTCTTTCTCTATTAAATTGTATGATTTAAAAAGGAATTTATCTTCATAAATTCTTTTCTTCAATTATTTTTTACAATATCAATTACTTTTTTAGTTCTAATTTTTATTTGTAAATCAATCTATTAATTCAATCAGACCTAAGCAACAAGAAAGTTTTTTCAATAAACACTTTTATTTTTACAAAACTTTCTTACCTTTGCATCAGGCAAGTCCTACACAACCAGCTCCTGTTGAATCCTCCAGGACGGGAACGTAGCAAAGGTATACGGTCGTAGCGGTGTGATGTAGATCGCTTGCCTATTTTTATTTTTCTAAATTTCACTCCCACTTTTTTTTACCCCATTATTTATTCGTAAATTTGCAACCATTGATTTAAAGATTCAATGGAAACAAACAAAGCACCAAAGTACATTTTCGTTACCGGAGGAGTAACATCGTCGTTAGGAAAAGGAATCGTAGCATCATCATTAGGAATGCTACTAGAAGCAAGAGGATATAGAGTAACAATTCAGAAATTGGATCCCTATATAAATGTAGACCCAGGAACACTTAATCCTTACGAGCATGGAGAATGTTACGTTACGGAAGACGGTGCAGAGACCGATTTAGATTTAGGACATTATGAGCGTTTCTTGAACCGTGCAACGTCTCGTGCTAACTCAGTTACTACAGGTCGTATTTATCAAACAGTTATAGAAAAAGAACGTCGTGGAGATTATTTAGGAAAAACAGTTCAAGTTGTTCCTCATATCACAAACGAAATAAAACGTCGTATCAAATTATTAGGTAATACAGGTGATTATGATATCATCATTACTGAAATTGGAGGTACGGTTGGAGATATTGAGTCTTTACCTTATATCGAATCTATCCGTCAGTTAACTTGGGAATTAGGAGAACATAATTCTTCTGTTATTCACTTAACATTAGTCCCTTATTTAGCTGCTGCGGGTGAATTAAAAACAAAACCTACTCAACATTCTGTTCGTACATTAATGGAAAATGGTATTCATGCCAATGTTTTAGTTACACGTACGGAGCGTCATTTACCAAAAGATGTAAAAGCTAAATTGGCTTTATTCTGTAATGTTCGCAAAGAAAATGTAATCGAAAGTATGGATGCAGACACAATTTATGAGGTTCCATTCTTATTACATAAACAAAATTTTGACGAAGTTGTTTTAAAAGGCTTAGATTTGCCAACTGATCAAGAACCAGATTTTACAGTTTGGAACAAATTCTTATCAAATCATAAAAATCCTAAAAACGAAATAGAAATTGCTTTAGTTGGTAAATACGTTTCGTTACACGATTCTTATAAATCAATTACAGAAGCATTTACACATGCTGCTGCAACTTGCGAAACGAATGTAAAAGTTCGTTGGGTATATTCTGGTGATATTACAGAAGACAATGTTGGAGAGCAGTTGAAAGGCGTTTCGGGAATTTTGATTGCACCAGGTTTTGGAGATCGTGGTATTTTAGGTAAAATAATTGCTGCAAATTATGCACGAAGAAATAATATTCCAACATTAGGAATTTGTTTGGGAATGCAAATTATGGCAATTGAATTTGCGCGTAACGTTTTAGGTTACGAAAAAGCAGATTCAGCAGAAATGGATTTAACAACGCCTTATCCAGTTATCAGTTTGATGGAAGATCAAAAAGATGTATCGGACAAAGGAGGAACAATGCGTTTAGGAAATTGGAAATGTGAATTAACTCCAAATTCAAAAATTGAGAAAATTTACAACACAACCGAAATCTTAGAACGTCATCGTCATAGATATGAATTCAACAATGATTTTTACGATGAATTTGTTGAAAACAATTTTATTCCAGTTGGTAAAAACCCTGAAACAGAATTAGTAGAAATTTTAGAACATAATCAACACCCATATTATATAGGTGTACAATTCCATCCGGAATATAAAAGTACAGTTGCTTCGCCACATCCTTTATTTATAAGTTTTATCGAAGCTTCTTTATTGAATAAACAAAATGATTTATTAAATGCAACAAGAGAAAAAATTTGATTTTAACCAAACGATTGGTTTTATTTTAATTGCAATTCTTTTTGGCGTATTCTATTTTCTAAACAAACCTTCGGAAGCGGAGGTCGAAGCTCAGAAAAAAGAATTAGTTCAAAAGCAAGAGCAAGCAAAAAAACAGGAACAATTAAATAAAACAGCTACAACACAAGCTTTTCAAACTGTAGATCCTACATTAGCAAAAGATGTTGAAATTAGTAATGATAAACTAAAAGTTACTTTTTCGCCAAAAGGAGCTCAAATTTCTGACGTACAAATCGTTGGATATACAGCTTACAATGACAAAAAAGATGGACACAAAGATCCTTTACATTTGATAAAAGATGGATCAAGTAAGTTCAATTTATCATTCAAAACAAAACAAGGAGCTGTTCTTAATGTTTCGGATTTAGTTTTTGTACCTCAAGTACAGAAAAATGCGAACAATACAATTGTGACGTTTACAGCAAATGCGCAAAATAGTCAAATTCAATACATCTATACATTAGGCGATTCTTATGGTATCGATTTCGAAGTTAAAACGCAAGGTTTATCTAACATCACTTCTGATAAAAATGTAGATTTAGCGTGGACAATGGATGGTTTCAGTACTGAAAAAGGGAAAGATCAAGAAAAATATTGGTCACATACTTATTTTCAGTTCAAAGGAAACAAAGACATCGAATACGAATTATTTGGTTCTGACGAATGGGAAGAAGAGGAAGCTATTTCTTGGGTAGCCAACAAACAACAATTCTTCGCAACAGTTTTATCAAATGATGAAGGGTTTAAAACAACAAAAGGTGGTTCTAAAAACTCTGATAAAGAGGATTTAACTTATAGTAAACACTATCACTTAAACTCAAAATTAGAGTTAAAAAATAATGAAATCAATACAAAATTCACATGGGATTTTATTCCATTGGATTATAAAATGTTGAAAGATTATAACGACAAAGGATTCCAAAACTTAATTGACTTTGGTTGGGGATTATTTGGTTGGTTGAATAAATATTTCTTCTTGAATGTATTTAAATGGTTGGCAGCAATGAGTATTCCTTTAGGATGGGTAATCTTCTTGATGACAATCGTTGTAAAATTGATTTTATCTCCAATTATGTACAAACAATACCGTCAATCTGCATTGATGAAAGTTGTTCGTCCAGAGTTGAATGAAATCAACGAAAAATACAAGGATCCAAAAGATGCGATGAAGAAGCAACAAGAAACAATGGCAATTTATCGTAATGCAGGAATCAATCCATTAGCAGGATGTTTACCAGCATTATTACAAATTCCTATTTTCTATGCGTTATTCCGTTTCTTCCCGAACTTAATCGACTTGAGAGGTGTTCCTTTCTGGTTCGTAGATGATTTAACAGCATTCGATGATTTAATCAAATTACCAGAATGGGTTCCATTCCTTAATGGTCACTTAAGTGTATTCGCTTTATTATACATTGTTGCAATGATGATTTATTTTAAAGTTTCTGGATCTATGGATAACTTCCAAATGCCACAACAAGAAGGAATGCCAAACATGCAATTCATGAAATACATGATGTATGTAATGCCAGTTTTCTTCTTTGTATTCCTTAACAATTACGCTTCAGGTTTATCTTGGTATTATTTAGTATCCAATGCGATTAATATTTTCATCGTGTTATATATTAAGAAATATATGATTCACGAAGCGAAGATTCATCAAATCATCGAAACAAATAAAACGAAACCTAAAAAAACAGGTAAGTTTGCTTCGAAAATGCAAGAAATGATGAAACAAGCTCAAGAAATGCAAGAGCAACAACAAAAGAACAAAAAGAAATAATCACATTATATTTCAAATTCAAAAATCCGTTAATAATAATTAACGGATTTTTTTATTTATTTAAGACAATAAAAATTTTAGTAACCAATTTATTAAATATCAATAATTTATTCATTTAAAATACTTTTGTAGTGTACGTTACACACTTTTTATGAATAAATTCTTTTTTATTTATTATTTTCAGATTATTATTGTCTAAAAATAATAAATAACATGAATAATATTTACTCGATTAAAGACCAAACAGCAAACCCTGGACCTTTAGGATTATTTGGTTTTGCAATGACAACTGTTTTATTAAACATACACAATGCAGGCTTTTTTCCTGTTAATAGTATGATTATGGGAATGGGTGTTTTCTTTGGAGGTGGAGCACAATTTGTGGCTGGCGTTATGGAATGGAAAAAAGGAAACAACTTTGGTAGTATTGCATTCATGTCTTATGGTGCTTTTTGGTTAACACTTGTATTTATATGGTTAGCACCGATGTTTGGCGTAGAAAAACCGGACGGAAATGCAATGGGATGTTATTTAGGAATGTGGGGATTATTTACATTAATCAACTTTTTACAAACATTAAAAGGTAATTTGGTCGGAAAATTATTATTTGGTTCGTTAACCTTATTATTCTTGTTATTAGCAGCAGGTAACTTTACAGGAAGTCAAAGTATTTTACATTTTGCTGGTTGGACAGGAATCATCTGCGGATTTATTGCTTTTTACGAAGCTTCTGCAATTATGATTAATCAGAAATACGAAAAAGCAATTCTTCCTTTATAAATAATATGAATAAAAAAAATCCTTTATCAGAGACTGATAAAGGATTTTTTTTATAATTGTAATGAATTATTTATTAAACATTGGTGCTAATAATTTTTTCCAGATAAATAATAAAATTAATGATCCTAAAATTGAAAAAATCCAATCCAACGGACTGAAAAAACTCACTTCTCCATCATGAGAAATTCCTAAAATTGTACGCATATAAGCTCCTAAATATGCACCAACAATACCTATAAGTGCAGTTACCCAAAATCCTCCCGGATCTTTACCTGGCATTATTGCTTTAGCAATTCCAGCACAAATTAAACCGAACACTAAGTATACCAAAAAGCTCCAAACTCCGGTAATACCTAACATAATAAATGAAGTTGTCATCATAATTAATAGTATTTTTTATGGTTTTAAAAATTGTTAAGTAAATCTTAACTAAAATCGTTCCAAAAAGATAAGAAAAGTTTTTGTAATTTGTAAATTTGTAACACTATAAAATAAAATTTATGTCTCTAATCAAATCTATTTCAGGTTTTCGTGGAACAATCGGAGGAAAACCGGGAGATAATTTAACTCCTATAGACGCTGTAAAATTCGCAGCTGCTTACGGAACTTGGCTTAAGAATCAATCAAATCAATCAGAATATAAAGTAATTGTAGGTCGTGACGCTCGTATTTCTGGACAAATGGTTTCTCAATTAGTTTGTTCAACTTTACAAGGATTAGGAATTAATGTTGTCGATTTAGGTTTATCTACTACTCCAACTGTAGAAGTTATGGTGACACATTTACATGCAGATGGAGGAATTATTTTAACTGCTTCTCACAATCCAAAAGAATGGAATGCGTTGAAATTATTGAATGCAAAAGGAGAATTTGTTTCTGCAACAGATGGTGCGCAAATTTTAGCTTTCGCAGATAAAGATGATTATACATTTGCTAAAGTTGATGATTTAGGTTCTTATGAAACTTTTGATGATGCAATTGATTTACATATCGAGAAAATTTTGGCTTTGCCATTAGTGAATGCAAAAGCGATTCAAGAGAAAAATTTCAAAGTTGCGATTGACGCAGTAAATTCAACTGGAGGAATTGCAATTCCTAAGTTATTACAACGTTTAGGTGTAATTCATTACGATATGTATTGCGAGCCAAACGGACATTTTCCTCATAATCCAGAGCCTTTAAAAGAACATTTAGGTGATATCTGTAAAAAAGTAATCGACGAACAAGCTGATTTCGGAATTGTGGTAGATCCAGATGTTGACCGTTTAGCAATTATCGATGAGAAAGGTGAAATGTTTGGAGAAGAATACACATTAGTTGCAGTCGCAGATTATGTATTGTCAAAAACGCCTTCAGCAACAGTTTCTAACTTATCTTCTTCTCGTGCATTACGCGATATTTCTGAAAAATATGGTCAAAAATATTCACCATCAGCAGTTGGAGAAGTAAATGTTGTAGTTGAAATGAAAAACGTTGATGCTAAAATTGGTGGAGAAGGAAACGGTGGTATTATTTATCCAGAATTACACTACGGGCGCGATTCTTTAGTAGGAATTGCTTTATTCTTGACATATTTAGCTGAACAAGATAAATCAGTTTCAGAATTGAGAGCTTCTTATCCAGCATATTTTATGGCGAAAAAGAAAATCGAATTAACACCAGAAATCAATGTTGACGAATTGTTAGTTAAAATTCAGGAAGTTTACAAAAACGAAGAAATCAATACAGTTGATGGAGTTAAAATTGATTTTCCTACTGAATGGGTTCATTTAAGAAAGTCAAACACAGAACCAATTATTCGTATTTATACTGAAAGTACTTCAGAAGAAAATGCAAATAAATTAGCGGATAAAATGATCGAAAGCATCAAAAATATTATCTAAAACAATCTATTTTAATTGTTTAACAAATGTGCAAAACTCTAACAATTCGTTATGATTTTTGCACATTTTATTTTGTAAATTAGTCTGCTACTATGGACGAAGATTTTTTTAATAACGAGCTAATTGAATGTTTTGAGCAAATGCTTGACAATCGTGAATATAAGTATTACGATTCAGAGGATTTGGTCGAAATTCTTGAATTCTATATTGAAGTAAATGATAGCGAATACACAAAACGTGCGCTAGATTTTGCAGAAAAAATGCATCCTGAAAATATAGATATCAAAATCAAGAGAATTGAATATTTTCTTACAATTGAGGATTTAAAAAAAGCTGCAAAACTCATCAAAGATTTAAAAGATTTAGCCGCAAACGAGTTAGATTATCTTCTTGTACAAGCGCGATTTTGGGGAATGAAAAATATGCCTCGAAAAGCGATAAGTTTTTATGAAGAAGCTTTGCAAATAGACGACGAAGAAACCGATTTTATTTGCAATAGTATCGGAAATGAATATTTGAATTTAGATGAAGTTCATTCTGCATTGATTGCTTTCAGAAAAGCATTGAAATTCAATCCAGAAAACGATTATACTTTCTACTCTATTATTCAATGCTACGAAGAAATTCATAATCCTGATGAATGCATCGAGTTTCTAAAAGATTTTATTGACGATAATCCATATTCGGAAGTTTCTTGGTTGCAACTTGGTCTGTTGTACAATCACAAAAAAATGTATGACGAAGCTATAAATGCGTTAGATTACGTGCTTGCGATTAATCCTAACTCTATTGTTGGTCATGCTAACAAAGCAGTTTCTTTAGAAGAATTAGGAGAATACAACAAGGCAATAGAAACATTAGAAGAAACATTAGAATTTGATGATTCGCCTGCTGTTACGCATATGAAAATTGGTGAATTGTATGAAAAGTTAGAGAAACCACAAAAAGCGTTGAAAGCTTATCATATTGCGATAAAAGAAGATCCGCAATTGGATAAAGTTTGGGCAAAAGCAGCTTCGCTTTACAACAAATTAGAAAATATTGAAGAAGCCGAATATTACATTCAGCGAGCGATAGAATTGAATGGCGATAATTACGAATATTATACAGATTCAACTTACTATTTTCTGAAACAAATGAAGTTTGAGGAAGCTATAAAAAACCTTTCGAAATTGGTTCAATTAAAGCCTTTAGTTTTCCATACTTGGTTTGCTTACGTCGAAACTTTAATTGCTGTTGGCGAATACGAGGAAGCGATTGCAGTCTTATTAACAGGCGCTTTAAAGAATTTTAATCGTGCCGAATTTTTCTATCAATTGAGTAATGTCTATTATATTACAGAGCAAGATCAATTAGGAAATGAAGCGTTGCAAAATGCATTAAGTTTGGATCGAAATTTAAAAGATTCTATGATCGAATATTATCCGATTTTAGAAGAAAAAATCAATCAAATTTCTGGAAATAACGAATAAAAATATAATTCTTAAGCCATCTTTTTTAGATGGCTTTTTTCTTCACAGTAAAATAACACAGGTTTATTCAAAAAAACTTAACTTTATGATACTAAACAAGCCTTATGAACTTTGTCGCACATCAATATTTATCTTTCGGAAATCAATCGCTTCAAATTGGAAATTTGCTTGGTGAAACTGTAAAGGGAAAACAATATTTAGATTTTCCAGAAGATATTCAGAAAGGCATTTTATTGCATCGTTCAATTGATACATTTACAGATTCTCACGAAACTGTCAAACAAAGTTCAAGTTATTTTCACGAAACACAACACAAATTTGCACCAATTATTATTGATGTGATTTATGATTATTTTTTGATTAAATATTGGAATAATTATTCTGAAACTCCTTTCGAAAAATTCAAATCAGATTGTTATCAATTATTTAAGGATGAATACAATTCGCTTCCAAAAAAACTACAAGAAATCATTTTTTATTTGTTGAAATATGATTGGTTCGAAAATTATTCGACCATAGAAGGCGTTCAAAAAACATTAAAAGGAATCGGAAGTCGAGCAAAATTTGAGAATAATTTACATCAAATCATTCCCGAATTTGAAAAAAATTATTCTAATCTCGAAACTGATTTTCTATCATTTTTTCCTCAAATCCAAACGCATTGCAAGAACTTTGTATTCATTGATTCTCAAGTCTAAATTTCATTTTAAGAATTCGATAAAATTCATTAGTTTAGGGCTGTAAACAAACAGAAAACCACAATGGATTTAACTTTTAATAAAAGAGAGGATCATAACAAATTATTACTTTCTAAACTACGCCAAAAACTGAAACAAGTTTACCTTGGCGGAGGTCAAAAAAGAATTGATGCGTTGCATAGCAAAGGAAAAATGTCTGCAAGGGAACGTATTGATTATCTTTTGGACGAAAAAAAACCGAACATAGAGATTGGTGCTTTAACAGGAGATGAAATGTACAAAGAACACGGCGGATGTCCTTCGGGAGGTGTTGTTGTGAAAATTGGTTACATTTCTGGTAAACAGTGTATTGTTGTTGCAAATGATGCGACAGTAAAAGCTGGTGCTTGGTTCCCAATTACAGGTAAAAAGAATTTGCGTGCTCAAGAAATTGCGATGGAAAATAAATTGCCAATTATTTATTTGGTGGACAGCGCAGGTGTTTATTTACCAATGCAAGATGAGATTTTTCCTGATAAAGAAATGTTTGGTCGAATTTTCCGCAATAATGCAATCATGTCATCAATGGGAATTACTCAAATTTCTGCTGTGATGGGAAGTTGTGTTGCTGGTGGAGCATATTTACCAATTATGAGCGACGAAGCAATGATTGTAGACAAAACAGGTTCTATTTTCTTGGCAGGAAGTTATTTGGTAAAAGCAGCTATTGGAGAAGATATTGACAACGAAACTTTAGGTGGAGCAACAACACATTGCGAAATCTCTGGCGTGACTGATTATAAAGCAAAAGATGATAAAGATGCGTTGGATAGAATAAAATCTATTGTTGGTAAAATTGGTGATTATGAAAAAGCTGGATTTAATCGAATTGAAGCAGCAAAGCCTGCTTTAGATGAGCAAGAAATCTATGGTATTTTACCTGAATCTCGTGCTGAGCAGTACGATATGTATGACATTATTAACAGAATTGTTGATAACTCAGAATTGGACGAATATAAGCCTGATTATGGAAAATCAATTATTTGTACTTATGCTCGAATTGATGGTTGGGCGGTTGGAATTGTAGCTAATCAACGTAAAATCGTGAAGTCTAAAAAAGACGGAATGCAGTTCGGTGGTGTGATTTATTCAGATTCTGCGGATAAAGCGACTCGTTTTATTGCGAATTGTAACCAAAAGAAAATTCCGTTAGTTTTCTTACAAGATGTGACTGGTTTTATGGTTGGATCTAAATCTGAACATGGTGGTATTATCAAAGATGGTGCGAAAATGGTAAATGCAGTTTCGAATTCTGTTGTTCCAAAATTCACGATTATAGTTGGTAATTCTTATGGTGCAGGAAACTATGCTATGTGTGGAAAAGCTTATGATCCTAGATTAATTGCGGCTTGGCCTTCGGCTCAATTGGCAGTTATGGGAGGTGAGCAAGCGGCGAAAGTTTTGCTACAAATAAAAGAAGCGACTTTGAAAGCGCAAGGTGTAGAAGTTGATGAAGTGAAAAAGCAAGAACTTTTGAACGAAATTACAGCAAAATACAATGATGAAACAAGTCCTTATTATGCTGCGGCACGTTTGTGGACAGATGGAATTATTGATCCTTTGGATACGCGTAAATGGATTTCGATGGGAATTGAAGCTGCGAATCATGCTCCGATTGAAAAACAATTTAATTTAGGTGTTATCCAAGTTTAGAAAAACGAAAATATTTTTAAAAATAGAAGAGAATCCAATTTAGGATTCTCTTTTTATTTTTTGAATATTGTTTGAAACATGTAAATCAAATCTTGTCGAAAACTCCAATTCTTTACATATTCTACATTGATCTTAACTTTATCTGGCCAAAGAATTTCATCATTATATTTGATTGGATCATTTACATTGGATAAAATTTCTTCTTCTTTACAATATTTCAATTGAGCAGGACCAGTAATTCCAGGTTTAACTTTCAACACCAATCTATCCTCTCCAACCAATTTATCTGCATAACCAGCGACATCAGGACGAGGTCCAACAAAACTCATTTCCCCTATTAGAATATTGAATAATTGAGGTAATTCATCTAATTTATAATCTCGAAGAATCTTTCCAATTTTGGTAATTTGATGTTGATCGGTTGTTATTGTCGATTTAGAAACCCCTTTAATCGTTCTGATTTTATAAATATTGAAAAATCTTCCGTCTTTCCCAACTCTTTTTTGTGTAAAAACGCCAAATTGATTGGTATCTATAGAACTTATGATAATTAACAAAACAATTAACCCAACTAAAAATATTAGTAGGATTAATGCAAGTATATAATCAAATATGTTCTTTAAGATCATTTCAATTAAAAGAATTTACTTTTATTTCGAGAAGCTAAACATTTTATTTTTCCGAATGATGAATTATCAAAATTCTCATCTCCAGCAAAATATCCGTAGCCGTAGCCGTAACCATATCCGTAACCGTAGCCAGTTTTAATTTGGAAATCGTTGAATATAATTCCGACATTCGAAACCTCACCTTCATCATATTTATTCGAAATTGCATGGATAAAGTTTTTCTCCGAATAGTTGTAACGTGTTACATACAATGTGCAATCTGCGTTAAGCATCAAATCGTACGAATCTGTTACTAATCCTATTGGCGGTGAATCTATAATTACGAATTCATATTTCTCTTTCAATTCAGCAAATAATTGATCCATTCGATTACTCAAAATCAATTCTGAAGGATTTGGAGGAATTGGACCTGCTGAAATAATATCTAAATTTGGTAAAATTGTACGTTGTGTAATTTGATTTAACTCTAAATCATCCGCAACATAGTCTGTTACACCTGTTTTATTATTAATGTTAAAATCATCAAAGATTTTTGGTTGACGTAAATCTAATCCAATCAGAACCGTTTTCTTATCCATAGAACCAAGTGAACTCGCAATATTCATCGCATTGAAAATTTTACCTTCACCTCCAATAAATGATGTCATTAAAATCGTTTTGTTATCATCTTCAAGTCCTGGATTCTTGTATAAATATTTCAGATTAGAACGAATTGATCTAAACGATTCAGAAATTCCTGATTTTGGATTGTTGATTACAACTAAAGGTTATAGGAATTTCTTTAATCAATTCGCCTTGATACAAGTTAAGCATCAAAGTAAAGTCGAATTTATCTTTTGGTAAGTTTCGCAACAAATCTAAAACTACTATTGGAACTCCACCCATTTCTAATGAACGAAGCCTAAAAAGTACTTTTATTTTTCTATGTTGATTTGACATTTGGTTAGTTTAATAAACAAAAATACAACATTGAGTTTGAATTGAATAATACAACAACTTAAAAACTCATAAAATAATTCTTAATTTTGCAGAAAAAGTAGTCGAATGTTCAAAATTGGTACAAAAGTTAAAGTGATAGATGATAATATTTCGGGAACAATTTCCAAATTGAAAGGTGATTTTGTTTACTTTAATGATGAGTTTGGTTTTGAATATGAGTATCGCCAAGATGAAATCATCAAAGATATTGAAATTGACTATGAAGAATATCGAGATGAGAAAATCAAAGAATTTTCGAAACCAAAGTTTAAGACTTTTCGCAAATCTCATCGACATCCTTATTTAACGCGAGAAATTGATTTGCATATCGAAAATTTAGTTGATAATTGGCGTGATTTGGATAATGCGCAAATTATACAAACACAATTAGATGTTGCACGAAATGAGGTGGAGCGCGCTATGTTCGAAAGTCAAATTCGATTGATTTTAATTCACGGTTATGGAAAAGGAATTCTGAAAAAAGAAATTACCGAATTGTTATATCGTTACACGAATATCGAATTCTATGACGCCTCGTTCAAGGAATATCACGGCGACGCCATAGAAGTTAAATTTATTTAAATTGAGATATTTCGATACAATTTTCTTATTCTATCGAAACGAAAATCACTCAATATGACAATTTTCATTATTATTAGTCATTGGCTATAAACAAAGAAAGTCATTCTGAATTTGTTTCAGAATTTCATTATTTTTAGGATTAAAATCTTTTGATCCAATCCATCAAATCATAATAATTTTGAGGAACAATTCCGTGTCCACTTCTATATTCGTGGTATTCAAAATTAATATTCATCGATTTTAAAAACTCGTCACCCATTCGTCCTAATTCAATTGGCAATACAACATCTTCTGTTCCGTGCGAAACAAAGAAATTTAAGTTCGAAAAATCTTTCGATTGATCAAAATCTCCAATAATTTTAGCTTCTGGATAACCACTTAAAATAGCCACGTTTTTAATCTTTTCTGGATTATTTAGCGAAATCGCATAACTCAAAATTGCACCTTGGCTAAAGCCCATCAATGTTACATTTGCGTCATCTAAATTCTCTTGTTGAACAATTGCATCAATAAATTCGACCAATTTATTACGCGATTCTATTGCTTGCGTTTCATCCATCCATTTTTCATTGTTCACAAAATTAATATCATACCACGCATATCCGCCATACACAATATCATGCAACGCTCGTACACTTATAATATGCGCATTCTGCGGTAAATCTTGTGCAAATGAAAACAAATCTTCTTCGTTGCTTCCATAACCATGTATCAGCACAAAAAGAGGCGTTTTTTCAGTCGAAACAACAGGTAAACGTTCGATATATTTTATTCCATTCAATTCTTTCATACAAACTTATTTTTAGCGAATTTAATTCTAATTTTTCTAAATAAAATTATTTTCAGTTCAGTTAAAACCCTTCGAAAACACCCAAACCAAATAAAGCGAAATCATATTTCACAGGATCATTTGCATCCATTTCTCGCAATTTTGTATCAAGTTCTTTCAATGCTTTTGCATCATTTTGTTTTCGAGTCAGAATATTTAATTTTCGTGCAACATTTCCCGAATGTACATCCAAAGGACAGGAAAGAATAGAAGTTGGAATGGATTTCCAAATTCCTAAATCTACGCCTTGTTTGTCATCACGAATCATCCAACGCAAGTACATATTGATACGCTTTGCAGCCGAATTATTCAATGGATCTGAAATATGTTTAGTTGTTCGAGTTGGATGTTCTATTTCAAAAAAAGTTTGTTTGAAATTCGAGATTGATGCTTGCATCGAATCTGAAGTTTGATGTTTTGCAAAAACTTGTTCCAATCCGCCATGATTTTGATAAATGTTACGAAGCGATTGCATGAAAAATTTCAAATCTTCACTATTGAATGTTCTGTGAACAAAACCACCCAAATTCTTTAAATGATTCTCAGAGAAATTCATCACAAAATCGTAAGGCGAATTTCCCATCAACTGCATCATTTTATTCGCATTATTGATAATCATTTTACGATTTCCCCATGCAATTGTTGCCGCTAAAAACCCAGCAATTTCGATATCTTCTTTCGCAGAAAATCTATGCGGAATCTGTACTGGATCAGAATCGATAAAGTCTAATGTATTATATTGAAGAACTTTTTCGTCTAAAAAATCCTTTAATTCTTCTTGAATCATTTACATTTCTATTTGAAAAATTCCATCAGCCATCACCAATTTTCGATCAGTCATATTTGCTAATTCTTCGTTATGTGTCACAATGACAAAAGTTTGTCCAAATTCGTTTCGAAGATTGAAAAATAATTCATGTAATTCTTCAGCATTTTTAGAATCTAAATTACCAGAAGGTTCATCAGCAAAAACTACTTTAGGCTGATTAATCAACGCACGAGCTACTGCTACACGTTGTTGTTCTCCTCCAGAAAGTTGATTAGGTTTATGTGTCAAACGTTGCGAAAGTCCCAAATAAGACATTAACTCTTTTGCACGCTTTTCGGCTTCTGCTTTTTTTGTTTTCTTGATAAAAGCTGGAATACAAATATTTTCTATTGCATTAAATTCTGGCAACAATTGATGAAACTGAAAAATGAATCCAATGTTTTCGTTACGAAATTTAGATAAATCGCGATCGTTTAACTTCGTGATATCTTGTCCCGCAATCTGAATAGAAGTATTATATTTCTTTGGCTCAGAACTTTTTTCTAATGTTCCTAAAATTTGAAGCAAAGTTGTTTTTCCTGCTCCAGAAGCACCAACGATAGAAACGATTTCTTTTTCTACAATCGATAAAGAAACATTTTTTAGCACTTCTAATTCACCAAATTTCTTAACAATATTTTCTGCTTTTATCATGAGGTAAAGATATAAATTAAGTACTAAGTCTTAAATCATAAGTGATAAGTTTTTTTTGAATTAAAATTCGTCAGTTCGAGTGATTTTTAGAAATGAAATGATAAAAAATTGTATCGAGAATAGAATTTCACTAGAATTGACGGTTTTTTATTGATAAAATTATAAAATCAATCCTCCGTCGAAAATGCTTTAAACCCAAAACAAACAATTTTAGTGTACTTGGTACGATTTAAAAATTATATAACAATTGTTTTGACTTTTTAAATCATTAATATTCGTATCTTGTAACCTCTAAATAAATAATATTAATCACTTTTTTAGCATAAGCTGATAAAATTAATATGGCAAAATTTAGAATACATCAACAATATTTTTATTTTTGTAATTGAAAAATCAAAAAAAATGAATCTTCACGAATATCAAGGAAAAGAAATTCTTAGTAAATATGGTGTGAAAGTACAACGTGGTATCGTTGCTACTACACCAGAAGAAGCTGTAGAAGCTGCTAAACAATTAACTGAACAAACTGGTACAGGTTGGCATGTCGTAAAAGCACAAGTACACGCAGGTGGTCGTGGAAAAGGTGGTGGAGTAAAGCTTGCTAAAAACTTGGACGAAGTTAAAGAGAAAGCAAACGAAATCATCGGAATGCAGTTAGTAACACCTCAAACTTCGGCTGAAGGTAAAAAAGTTCATCAAGTTTTAATTGCTGAGGATGTTTATTATCCAGGTGAATCTGAAACTGAAGAATACTATGTTTCTGTATTGTTAGATCGTGCAACTGGTAAAAACATGATTATGTATTCTACTGAAGGTGGAATGGATATCGAGGAAGTTGCTGAGCACACACCAGACAAAATCTTTACAGAAGAAATTGATCCTGCTGTAGGAATCCAAGGTTTCCAAGCGCGTAAAGTTGCTTTTAACTTAGGTTTATCAGGAAATGCTTTCAAAGATGGTGTTAAATTTATCACTGCTTTATATAATGCATACGTTGCGATTGACGCTTCTATGTTCGAAATTAACCCAGTTCTTAAAACATCTGACGATCAAATTATCGCTGTAGATGCTAAAGTATCTATCGATGATAACTCATTATTCCGTCATCCAGATATCGCTGCTTTACGTGATACAAGAGAAGAAGATCCAACAGAAGTTGAAGCTGGTGAAGCTGGATTAAACTTCGTAAAATTAGACGGAAACGTAGGATGTATGGTTAACGGAGCTGGTTTAGCAATGGCAACTATGGATATCATCAAATTATCTGGTGGTAATCCTGCAAACTTCTTAGACGTTGGTGGTACTGCTGATGCTGAGCGTGTAGAAAAAGGTTTCCGTATTATCTTAAAAGATAAAAACGTAAAAGCTATCTTAATCAATATTTTTGGTGGTATTGTACGTTGTGATCGTGTTGCTCAAGGTATTTTAGATGCTTACAACAATATGGGTGACGAAATTAATGTGCCAATTATTGTTCGTTTACAAGGAACAAATGCAGAAATCGCTAAGAAAATGATTGATGAATCAGGTTTCGCTGTTCACTCTGCTATCACATTAAAAGACGCTGCTGACAAAGTAGAAGAATTAGTAGGTTAGGATTTTAACTTATTTACAATATATCAAACCTCTCAAAGAATTCTTTGAGAGGTTTTTTTGTATGATTTATTGTCATTCTGATTTCTATGACAAAACCAAGTTATTTTTATAAATATTTTGATTTTTAATTAGTGCATAAATTCTGTGAATTATT